>JAUHQH010000116.1 GCA_030408485.1 Candidatus Neptunichlamydia sp.
CAGATGTGTATAAGAGACAGGTATAGAATTTGAGCATTGCATAGATAGAAACAAGTGAGAGTATGCCGAAAGAAGATAAGATCAAACTAGAAGGAACTGTAGAAGAACTCCTCCCAAATATGGCGTTCAGAGTCACCCTTGAAAATGGAATGACTGTTCACGCGCACCTTTGTGGAAAGATGCGTATGCGTAATATCCGTGTTTTTGTAGGAGATATTGTTAAAGTCGAAATATCTCCTTACGATCTATCAAAAGCCCGGATCATTTATCGTCAAAGATAAAAATTTTTTCTTACAATTCCTCTAGATGGTTACCCTTCTTTGAAAAAAAACCTTAGCGCTTTTACTTGGTTCAGATAATCTGTCCTAGATAAGACTTCACCTGATAGGTATAGCTAAAATGGTTCAAAATTGGGTTGAATTAGGCGAGAGATTTTAAAAAGGGAAAGGAGAGTGGAAAAAGAAGGGTGAGTCGAAAAGAGAGAATTGAAATAGACAAACACCTATATAAAGAGGGAAATTTTATTGAAAGATTTTTCAATAAAATAAAGGGATTTAGGCGGATTGCCACCAGGTATGATAAAATAGAAAAAATGTACTTGGGGGCTTTAACGCTTGTAGGAATTGTTTTATGGTTACAAGTCTAGGGACACGCCCTAGTCACTAGACTTGTTGCGTAATAAAAAATGGTAATTATCCCCTCACAACAAATTATTAAATCCCTTTATAACAAGTTTTTTGTTTTTTACACTAACAATTAGTGTTTTTTGGAGGAATATATGACGACTAAAGTTATTTCTTTATTCAATCATAAAGGTGGTGTCAGTAAGACAACTACAACATACCATCTTGGATGCATGCTGGCAGACCTTGGAGTTAAAACTCTTGTTGTAGATGCTGATCCACAATGCAATTTGACTGGTATTTGTTTAGAAAAATATGAGTATGATGAATTGTTTGCTTTCTATAATGAACGATGATATCTATAACAGTCTATCTGGTGCTTTTGGTTTGTCTGAACATGGGAAGTTTTGGGGTAGAAAATGCCCAAATTAGCAGATATCGCTCAGGAGTGCTATATTTCCGTTTTGAGAGGTTTTCTGAGGTAGGAATATCCCTCCTTTCCATCGACACAAGCTTTCTTCCAGTCTCATCTATATAAACCCGCTAGTCTTTCCGCAGATTATGCAGATTATTCAGATGCTCTTGTCCAATACTGATGACTTCATCTTGCTTGCTGATCTGAGCTTTTATCGCAGCGATTTTTTCTACTGGCTGTTCGACCTTTTCTTGCGAAAGCTCTGCAACTTCTCAGGCAACGACTTCTTAAACAGCGTAGTCCATCTCCTTTTCGATCGCATAGCCGTGCCAGATCGCGGGATTCGTTGCTGTTGCCCTAAATGCGGGATAGAGCTTGCTTTTATCTGCTTTTTATCCAGGGAAAGTCCACTTTTCAAAAGCGTTGATCTAAAGTCAAGGAGTAATTTCTTTTCTTTACTGGTATTACTTGCTTCTTGTGGAAAGATCAATGAGATCAACAGCTAATGATTTTATAAGGGCTTTTCCATTGCCTTTCATTGCGTAGGATGTAGCGGTATTTGATAGGAGCTTGAGAAGAAATGTTACTCCCTTAGATTTTCCTTCTGGATCAAGAGCTCTTCCAATGAGGCTCGTTCCAGTTCTAGCAACTTGGTTAATCGCATATTGGGGGTTTTTCGATGCCAAGGACAAGCCAACAGAAGAGACTGTTTGGTAAAGGTCTATCTTGAGTTGTTTCCAGTTTCTCTCGGATAATGCTTTGTCATGTTTTTTTTGACCTTCAATGGCAAGTTTTGTCTCTTTGGATTCTTTAAAAACTATAGCATCAAAAGATCTTGAAAAATGCTTTTCATTGTATCGGAACATTTAGGAAATACCCTACAGAAGAGGTAGTAATTGCGGTATTCTTCTTCGATTATCTTCTTTAAAGATTCGACAAGCTGCTGCGTTGGACTATGAAAGGCAACGGTAGGGATAATTTTATCTTTATCGGGACTCCAAGCATACCTGATTTTGGGATCAGTTTTGTAGCGATTAGCAAGGGATTGCGAGGTGTTTTTTATGAGCGCTTCTGGCCCTCTGATTTCGCAGAAGAATTGTTTGTATAACTTATCGAAGCGATCATCTCTTTTTTGGGTGCCTGATGTAAAGAGTTTGCTTAAGATGGTTGCGGTAGGGGTGGAGCTTTTCCATGTCAAAATAAAGTAATTTTTATTGAAAGGCTTAAACTTTGAAGGAATCAATAGTATGAAGTCAAGGAAAGAGAAAAAAAAAGAATCTAAAGATTTAAATCGCAACAAGTCTACTGATCTCGATAAAAATCCGGGAAGGGGTTCTAATCCCTTTACCTATGTTTCCAAAACTTGGAAAGTTTTAGATCCTATCTGCCCACTCGTCAATCAAGTTAGCCACTAAACCACTCCATCCTGTTTGATGCGAAGCTCCAAGTCCTCGTCCAGTATCCCCATGAAAATGCTCATAAAAGAGGATATGGTCACGAAAATGAGGATCGGTTTGAAACTTTTCATAATCGCCATAAATAGGTCGCTTTCCTGATTCATCTTGTTTAAAGAGATTGATCATACTGGTCGCAAAGTAACGGGCCATCTCTTCAAGGGTTGTCCCTTCAACTGTAATGAGAGAACTTGCATATTGATTCAGATTTTTCAAGGCTTCAATAAAAAGATAGGAAGTGGGAAACCAGATCGGACCACGCCAATTCGAATTACCCCCCATGAGAATCGACTCCGCTTCTCCTGGTTCATATTTGATCCGATTATCGAGGAGCTCATAAGGGTTCTTTTCATGAAATTTAGAAAGGCTTCGAAGACCAAAATCAGAGCGAAACTCCTCGGGATCCCAAGCTCTCTTTAACACTCTTTCAATCTTGCTAGTGTCCATCAATGTCAAAAGGTACTTTGTTTTTCCTTCTTCCTGAATCGGTGTTACACAATGCGTGCAGAGATCAAGGCGATTTTCAGTAAACCAGTGAAAACTGCTGGCAAATTCCTTAAATTGGAGGAGGTCCTCATGAGTAATGCAATCGACTGCAAAAAGAGGAATCAGTCCAACAAGAGAACGCACTTTGATACGCGTATGTTTATCCACTTCTGTTGTGGTTAAAACATCATAGAAAAAACCATCCTCTTCATCCCAGTTTTGAATCTTCCGATTTTCTGCATTCACTAAGGCATTGGCAATATAGATAAAATGCTCATAAAATTTTACCGCCATCCCTTCATAAACAGGATCCTGTCTCGCTAGTTCAAGAGCCATCCGCATGAGATTGATGCAGAAAAAACCCATCCAACCTGTTCCATCGGATTGCTCGAGCTTTCCTCCTCCAGGAATGGCTCGACTCCGATCAATGACTGTGATATTGTCCATTCCTAAGAAGCCCCCCTCAAAGACGTTATTTCCTTTGGCATCCACTTTATTCACCCACCAAACAAAATTTAGGAGAAGCTTATGAAAACACTTTTTCAGAAATCTATAGTCTCGCTTTCCCGTTTTTTTCTCTTCCATATAAAGTAGGCGGAGAGCAGCCCATCCTTGAACAGGAGGGTTTAAGTCTGAAAATTCCCATTCATAAGCGGGAACTTGTCCATTGGGATGTTGAAACTGGTCGAATAGAAGATACCAAAGTTGATCTTTTGCAAATTCCATATCTACAAGCGCAAGAGTGATACAATGAAAAGCTAAATCCCATGCAGCAAACCAAGGATACTCCCATTTGTCAGGCATTGAAAGGATCCGTTTTGAAATCAAATGCTTCCAGTGAGTATTGCGAATGTTTTGATGGGACGTCGGAGGAGGAACTTCTGGATTATCCCCTTTTAGCCATTGATTGACATCATAAAGATAGATTTGCTTACTCCAAAGCATTCCTGCTAAAGCTTGCCGTTGAATCAGCTTTTCTTCTTCCGTCGCTCCCTTAGGATGAATCTTTTCATAGAATTGATCGGCTTGTACTTTTCGCTTATGGATGATTTCTTCCACGCCAGTTAACGGATGGTCTAGTTCACAATTGGAAAAACGGAGATAAACAGTCTTGGACTTACCTGGAGGAACTTTTAAGTCTCGAAAATAGAAACAAGCCTTGGTCCCCTTTTCCTTAGGATTCACTTTATCCTTTTCTCGTAGAATAATGTACCGGTGGAAGGCGTCTTTTGTATAGGGATTCCCCCCTTTTTCTCCATAGATATGCTCTCGATTTGTCTCATTGTTGGTAAAAAGAACCTCTGCCCTTTCATCCGCATAAAAATACCGTTTTCCTAAATAGTAATCGAAACTTAATCGAGGAGGAGGTTCCATCATTGAATCATCTGCTTCAATGCAGTGAGCATTGATCGGTTCATGATCACTGCGCTTAAGCAAGGGTCGAGGCAGTTTCTGATCTCCCCAATTCCAGGTATTCCGGAAAAAAACCTGGGGAATAACATGGATAAACTCTTCTCGATCAGAGTGGTTAAAAATATCAATTTTCATACAAAGATCATCCTTCCCTTCTTTTGCATACTCAATCGTGATATCAAAGTAACGGTTCTCATCAAAGATCCCTGTATCGATGAGCTCATATTCCCGATCCTCAACATTCCTCCTTCGACCTTCCTCAGCAAGTTTCTCATAGGGGTATTCAGCACAAGGATACTTATAGAGATACTTCATATAGGCATGAGAAGGAAGACTATCGAGGTAATAATAGTACTCTTTCACATCCTCTCCATGATTCGCTTGGTTGGTCCCAAGACCATAAAGTCTTTCTTTTAAAATTGGATCTTTCCCATTCCAGAAGGCTTGAGTTAGCGCTAGAACCTGATACCGGTCACAGATGCCGGCAATACCATCTTCTCCCCAGCGATAGGCACGATAAGGAGTCATTTCATAGGGGAAATACTCCCATGCGTTCCCATCTGCGCTGTAGTCCTCTCTGACAGTCCCCCAAGAGCGCTCGGAGACATAGGGACCCCATTTTAGCCAAGGATCGACATCCCCCCCTGTTTGTAGAAGGCGCAACTCTTCTTCGGTAAACTCAAGAAATTTCTTGTCTCTTTTCATACTTTAATTTCTATAACAGAAATCTAAAAAATATTAAAATTTTTGTTATATTAAAGTTTATTATAATAATATGTTATAATAATGAATTAAATAAAAATAACAAATAGGTAATACCATGACTAATGCTGCATTTCTCTCAGGCATTCCAGGAATCTTTAATAGCCTTGTTGGATCTTGGGCAAGTCTTGTTAATGGAGGTATTGCACTCATCAATGTCGCTCCTTGGTTGGGGGAACTCCGTAATCTCACTGGAAGCGCACCAATACCGATTAAAGAACTACAAGCTGCTTTAGTTGAACTTCACGATGCAGCTAATGTAAATGACTATGAAGTTTTTAGAGTTGCAGCTGAAAAAGTAGAGAAAAAGATTGAAGCTTTAACACACAAACCCAACAAAGATAATTTTAAAGGGTATACCATTGTTTCCATGATATGGAATCCCTGTAATTGGAACCCTTATTTAAAACCATTAACAGATTTAAAAATCGAACTTGAACATTTTAGAACATGTGGTCTTGATGGATATGATACAAGTCGTTTAGAAGCCCCTCTAAAGGCTTCTGTTTCTTTCATGAACAATGAAACAGAAGCCCATACCGGATTCGTGAACAAAACACTGGCAACCCTGGCTCGTGAAGCAAAACAAATGACTGCTCAAAAGTTGGGAGAAATTTTAGGGTCATCTGAAGAAACATTGCATATTGAGCACCGACTTTCTCCTTTGCAAACACTCGTTTACAATCTTCATAAATTTCGAACAAACCAAGATGGATATTTACCTGCTTATGTTTCAGAAACTTTTTCTAAAAACTTAAGAGAACTTGAACGTTATCACCCCCATTTTAAAGGAGTTCAGCGGTATATTTTAGATCAGCTCTCAAATAGCAAAAGATCATTAGTCCAAGACTTAGATATTCATCTTGTTGCTTTTATTCGTGAGCATGTTGTTCCAAAAATTGATGAGGAAGAGCTCCATCTTGCCTACTATCAATCTGCATTACAACTTAAAGATGTGGCTCAAAGTTGTATTACTAAGGATCGCGAGAAACAAGTTCAATGGGGGGGAGAGCATGTCCAAGAAAAAATCGAAACTCCTAAGGAAAAAGGAACACTTTTTGCTGCGGTTGGACACATGTTAGAAATGCAGCGTTTTGAAGAACTTGCTCATCACCATCCAATTGATCAAGATTCATCAAAAACTCTTTTAAGAAAAGTCGAGGATGTCATTGCTTTAATCGAACAGCATCCAACAATTATGTTACATCCAAAATTTGGAGCTCAAATTCAAGCACTCGTTGGAAGCTATATCCAAACTGGTTATAAATTAGATCGTTCCTCGTTAGATGGTTTTCAACAAACCCATCGAGCTAATGAAGCAAAGAATTTTCCTCAAGCTCTATTGATCTTGAGGAAAGTACTTTCTGAAGTTGGACAAAGTAGTCAAAGAGAAGTCTCAGTTATTGATAGAGGATTAGAAGCTCTTAGATCGAGTGCTGGACAAATGGGACTTCCCCTTCCAGAAGCAGTCATGCAACCTGTAGAAAGCGTTGCTCGAATGGTGAGATCTCAAGTCGAAAATTGGATTGGCTCTCCTTTAGAGCAGGAAACTCTTCCACCTTTTATACATTTAGAACAAGATCTCAGAATGTTTAGAGCTGAAAGAGCTGAGCGCAGTGAAGCAACCATACAAAGAGCTCTAGATAATAATCTGATTGGAATTGAAGCAGCCTATCCTCAGCTTGAAGGAATTACAGAGTTTTTCAGAAGAGAAAGAGGCCTCAATCGTAATCTAGATACAATGGAAGGGCTCGTTAGTCGATTTTTAATGAGGCAATCAGTATCGAAAAACTCTCCTCTTCAAAAACTTATAAAAAAACACAGAGATACATTCCACCAAGCTCTTTATAGAACTATGGAAAGACGAAAACTATTAAGAGAAACAGACCATGGTTTGGATCGTTCCCAACAAATAGAATGGGGACAAACCTTCTTTAAGAGGATTGAAGACGCTCCAGCTGGAATCCTTTGGGAAGCTATTGAGCTTGTTTTAAATATCGATAATTTAGAGCAATCAGTCAGAAGTTTAGAGTTACTTGACCATGAAGGAACAACTCCCGAAAAGCTTTCTCGAAATATCGATGTTGCTCTTGGAATCCTTGAATCTAGCCCTCATATCGAAGGACTCCACCAATTGTTAGGTGCAATTCATGGTCAAATTCAACCTTATCTAGATGTGACTGTCCGCCTCTCTGAAGAACTAAGCGCCTCAGACGAAAGAGCCGTGAATGATGAAGTAGATAAAGCTCAGAGATTGGTTAGACAAGGAAAACCTGCTGATGCTCTTAAAGTTCTAAAAGCATTGTTTGATTCAGGTCCCCTCATGCAAGTTGTAGGTAAAGTAGGATCGGAAGAGTCTCCAGCTTCTGCTATTGCCAAAATGAGCGCAGATTTTGAGGTTGATAGAACACAAAAAGAAGGGGAGCTGATACCTGCAGTAAAGCAAGAAGAAATCGATAGAGAAGAAAGACTTTTTGCCCATAACCTCTCAATGTTCTCAACATTCAAGATCATTAGCAGCTATTGTGGACTTGACCCTAAAACAAGTGAGCAAAGATTTGAGACTATCCTTCAACGCATTGAAAAAATTCCCTATGATGGATCCCCTAAACAACTCAAAAATAAGAGGGAGAGAGAAAAAATCTTCAAGGAAGAGCTCAATAAGGTAATGGATCAGAACTCACGTGTGAATTTTGGGTTCCTAAATTGGCTTATTTTCAAACTAGTCAAACACTTCACCAGTGCATTTAGTAAATCGCTTGTTCATAATGCACAACACGCAATGCTTAACCCTTCGAGTCAACCATTAAAAGGGCATCATGGTATCGTCCTTGGAATTAATAATGGAGTCCTTGCCCTTCTCTTTGCAGAACGAATTTGGAAGCAAGATGGAATGGGTGAACATGGGATTAATGACAAAGAACTCAAAATGATTCAAATTCTTGAAGGACTAAATAAAGGTTCTCAAGAAAAGCTGATCAAACAAGTCGTCGATAAAGCGATTAATGAGTTCCCAATTGGAACCGTTAGTCGGTACTGGATTCTGAATGCAATTGCAACCTTTATTATGAAGTTTATCGCACGCCGCGCAGTCCATCGAATGGAAATTGCAAATACCGTTTTAGAGACAATGAGTGATGCCATCTACTCCGATAAACATATTAACTACAACGTGGATGCCCTTCTCCTTAAGCAAATCCAAGACTTTGAAAAAATCCTCGGTCAAGAAGGTGGAGAACTAGTGATTAAAGAGGGTGATAATGGGAAACGTCTTGTCACTCAACTTGTTAATAACCTCTTTACACTCCTACGAGAAAAGGGAAAACTGACTCCAAGAGCTCTCCAGAGACAACACGCCTCATTTATCGAACGTCTTGGTTCTGCAATGGGAGAGCAAACCGATAACATCATCAAGGGCGTTGTCCGCGACCTTATCATCTTTGGGTATGAAAAACTTCAAGAAAAAGAGCGAATGAATCAAACTCTTCTTGATGTTTTAAGACACGCAAACCGTGCTTTAAGACCGAGTACTGCAAGTCTTCTTCGAGAGCTTTATAGTGATACCGCAGGAGTGAATAATATTCCCGAAGCTATGCTTGTCGCTCGATTTGAAAACGAATACCGTACAGAAAATCGTACAGGAACCGTTAAACGGCAAGAGTGTGAAGCCGCACTTCAAGAAAAGTATCGCAAAATTGAAGAAGAATTGCATGAAGCTCTTAGACGCATTTTGAACAAGACAATTAAAGGAGTTGTTTTCGATCAAGTTCAAACACATTTAAAAACACCACGCGAGACTGTTCTAGAGCATATTAAGTGGCTAAATGAACAATTTGATCCCTATCATGCACATACTGAAAAGAAACGAGCTTATACCGAGGAAATGAAATCCCTTGTCATTTCTGCCCTAATTCAAAAACAAGAGATGGATTCCATACATTCTGAAACCAAAGATCAAATCGATGCGCGCCATAAAAAACTTCTCATTCAACTTAAGAATCAATTAGGGCTGTTAAAAATTAAAGAAACTGAAGATCCCTCAAAAGGAAACCTTCAAATTAAACGTCTATACAAAGCACAACAACAACTTATGAAGAAACTCGAACGAGTCAACGAGACACTCATTGAAGAAGACTACGACGCTGCTTATCATCAACTCAATGAATTGGAACACCAAATGAAAGCGCTTAAAGGGGAACTCAAAGCCATTCAAATCACCTTGAGTTGGGAAAACCTTTCTGGTTCTGAAAAAGCAACTGAAACAACTTATTCAGCCGCGCGAAGAGGAGCAGAAGCTGCAACTCCTGCTGTCCGATGCTTTTTAAACCGCTGGATTACTCCCTTAGCTGAAGAGAGCGTTGCGATGTATAAATCAAGAGCCGCATTTAAAGCGATGATCGACCAAGCTGTCTTTAGATCGTATTTGGAATATCAACCTTCTCCAGATAGGCCAGATCATAACGAAACCATTGCTGAAGATTTTGGACGTACAATGCAAAAAAGTTGGAAAATTGTGGGAAGTCATGTCAAAAATTACATCCCTCCATCATCTCCCTCAAAACAAAAACCTGAACATGGATTTCCGATGGATATGCATCCCGGTAGAACAATGACATTACCACCCACCAAAAATCCATATGAAGCCCCTCCTATGATCGACACAAGGGGGTCTATGATGGATTTTTCCTATTATTAAGATTTAGAAAATACCCTTACCAGTTCTAAGACCCTGTAGACACTGCTCGTTTGATAGATCTAGATCAATACACGTGAAATATAGTAGTCTAAAATCCATCAACTTCAACAAGAACCCTTAGTATGAAATTGATGGATTCTTTTTCATAGTCTTCATAAAACGCGAGCTCAATTTTGAAATGTTACATAGTTAGGAACTTAAGCGGTAGTTTTTCAAAGTTAACAGATGGTTTTTTCTTCTGTAAATAGTAAGGATTGCTTAAGCGAGCAATCAAATTGACTAAAAAATGAGTTGGAGAACAGTGTCTGGAATGTTTAATTTGAGAAATATTTTTGAGTTAATCA
>JAUHQH010000117.1 GCA_030408485.1 Candidatus Neptunichlamydia sp.
GGAGACAATCGCTCCATTTTCCCCAGAGCCTATAATCGTATCAAGCTCCTAGTTGCCCAAACGATTTTTAATTTCCGGTCTTTCATCTATATCTATTTTTCCAGTATGTCTAAGCTCTTTATATAGCGACCCTCCCATCCGTTTTTCTTTCCAGACGTATTTATAAATCGTTTCATAACAGTTCCAATATGGGTTGCGAAACGGCGAGGTCATTGTCATCAAAAATTAACTTGGATTGCTTAAGTTTATAGAGATCCTTGGTAACGTTACTGAAGCATGTAGAGTCATGGGCTATTCTAGAGATAGCTTCTATCGTTTTAAAGAGGTGTATGAAACCGGTGGAGAAGAAGCTATTCGTTTTCAAAGAAAACTGTGAATTATTGGCTTACGCTAAAATCATTAAAAAAATTGCACAACCTGAGTACAACCCAGGGGATTAGTATCTAGATTTTTTGATGTAACCTCTTTCCCACATGGAGGTATATGAATGGCGTCCAATGACGAGGTGATCATCAAAAGGGATGCCAAGCAATTTCCCTGCTGATACGAGAAGTTTAGTCAGCTCGATGTCTGCTTTCGAAGGAAGGGCATCTCCACTAGGATGGTTGTGTGCTAAGATAACGCTATAAGCACGTCTTTCGAGTGCCTCATGAAACACTTCACGAGGATGAATTAAAACTTCAGAAAGGGTTCCCATTCCGATCATCTCGGAATGAAAAATAGCTCCTTTGGCATCGCGCATCATTAAAAATGCCAGCTCTCTTTTCTCTTTTTCGAGTTGGGGAGCAATAAAAATGTAAACATCTTGCGGACCTAAAACAGGAAATTTAGCAGCACCTCCTAACATTTGACTCCTTTTTGCTAAGGCAAAAATGGCTTTCAATTGAAGGGCTTTTACAACCCCTATCCCCTTCACTTCTGTTAAAGCTTCTACAGGAGCTTCTAAAAGAGAAGAAAGTCCTCCAAAATGAGCCAAAAGCTCTTCAGCTAAATGAAGAACAGATGCTCCTTTTCTCCCACTTCCTAAGCAAATAGCTAAAAGCTCAGTCAATGAAAGGGCATTGCTCCCTCGTGTCAAGAGTCTTTCTCTCGGGCGTTCTTCCTTAGGAATTTGTGCAAGTGCTGTCATCTTCTTCATAATCTTCGACTTTATGTTCTAAGTGAGCAGGAATCTCGACTTCAATGAGAACATCGTTTCCTTCATAATCTTGATAAACCACTCTTCCCTCTTCCATGAGTTCACTCACGAGTGCATATTCTTTCTGAGGAATGCGGAGCTTAACAACTTTTCGAAGATCCTTAATGACCTCCATCATCATTTTAAGAAGCTCATCAAAGCCTTCCTGATTCAATGCTGAAATCGGAACTACTCGAGGATATTTTAACTTAAAGCGAGCGATCAGCGATTTATTTTCTAAGGCATCAACTTTGTTTAAAACGGTGATGATGGGTTTTTCTTCAGGACTCAGTTCCTTTAAAACTTCATAAGTCGCTTCAGCATGTTCTTCAGCTAATGGGTGATTGACATCAATTAAATGAAGAAGGCTATCGGTATAGATAGCTTCTTCAAGAGTACTTTTAAATGCTGTAACAAGGGTATGGGGAATCTTTCGAATAAACCCTACAGTATCAATGAGGAGAATTTCTTGATGATTGGGAAGAGAAAACTTTCGCGTGGTGGTATCTAGAGTTGCAAAGAGTTTATCCTCCATTAAAACTTCCGCTTCAGTTAAAGCGTTTAGGAGCGTTGATTTCCCAACATTGGTGTAGCCAATAATTGCAAAGGTGGGAATGCCAATGCGAACTCTAGCACGCCTTTGGGTTTCTCGTTGATAACAGACTTCTTCGATCTCTTTTTTAAGGCGAGAAATTTTCTTTCGAACAAGACGTCTATCGATTTCGATTTGCCTCTCTCCTGCCCCCTTTGTTGCCCCTCCTGCTCCCGCTGTTTGACGGGAAAGGTGCGTCCATAATCTTTTCAGACGAGGCAGTTGGTAATGACTCTTGGCAAGCTCCACTTGAAGCATCGCTTCTTTTGTATGAGCTCTTTGCGAAAAGATCTCCAAAATAAGTTCTGTTCGATCAATGACAGGACGCTTGAACATCCTTTCTAGGTTTCTCTGTTGGTTTGGAGAAATCTCTTCGTCAAAAATGACAACATGAGCTTTGAATTCTTCAGCTTTTTTGCATAGTTCTTCCACTTTTCCCTTTCCAAAGTATAGAGCAGCATGAATTGTTCGAATGGAGCAAGGCTCTTTAGCCACAACTTCAAAACCATAGGTATCCGCTAAAGATGCAAGTTCATCGAGGTGTTCTTTACATAAGGGAAGATCTGCAGCTCGATCAAAACCTCCTGCAACAAGTGCTGTTTTAAGGTCGCTAATGTCATACTTAATATCTTCGTAGAGTCTATCTTCTTTCATAAAGTCAGTTCAAGCCCATCGTAGGCAAGAGAAAATCCTTGCGGCAAATTTTGGTTCGTTTCATCGTGATCTATTTCATGAGAAATATGAGTGAAATAGGTCTTTTTCGCACCTGTTTTTTTTGAAAATTTAATCGCATCTTCTAAACTGAGATGTGCTTTTGATTGTTCCCATCGCCTCCCACTAATAATAAGGGTTTCAATTCCTTGAAGTGCTTCAAAGATCTCCTCCTTATAATTGAAAACATCTGTCACATAGGCAAATGATCCAAAAGAAAATCCATTAACCTTCATCCCTAGCTGATCATAGGAAATATAGGCTACAGGAAGTCCTTCAAAATCTGTCTTCCCTTGATCTCTTTCGAGAACCTGAAATTTAAGTTTTGTTGCATAGGCACTGTCACTCCCATTAAGGGGAAGAAAATAATGATAGCGGATTTTAAGCTCTTCTAGCGTTTCCTTCGAAAGCAAGCAGGGAACGGGTTTCTTTTGAACAAATGTATAAATGCGTAATTCATCGAGCCCTGCAATATGATCGTAATGAGTATGAGTAAGAAGAAGTCCATCTAGATTATCAATTCCATGAATGAGTGCTTGTGTCCGATAATCAGGACCAATATCAATCAGATACCTCTTTTTTTCATGTGTTATGAGAACAGAAGGTCGCAATCTTTTGTTAAAGGAAGAGTTCGAAGCGCAGACAGAACATTTACACCCAATGACAGGAATCCCCATCGATCCCCCTGATCCTAAGAAGAGAAGCTTCATAAAACAATCTCCTCGGCTAGCTCTTTTCCAAGAAGAGCATGATAGAGAAGTCCTCGAGATCCCACTGCAGTCATCACATAGAGTTTCTCATCAAGCTTTTTGATAATGGGGTGATACCCTGCAGAGCTAACCACACGAATTTGAGAAAGGCACTCTTCAACTTTGAAGGATCCATACGAGGGAATGAATTGTCTAATCTGCTTAAAAATCAAGTCGGTTGCAGTCCCCATACAAGGTTTTTCTGTTTCAAAATCCTTCTCATAAGTCGATCCCAAATAACAACGATCTTCACCTTCACTCAGAGCGAGATACCCCTTACCGATTAAGCTACTTTCACTTTCAAAATATCGTGGTTTCTGACAGACCAAAATTTGTCCCTTATTAAATTTTATATCGAGTTTTTCTCTTGCAGCAAACTCCCGAATTCCTGCACCTGCAGCTAATATAACAACATCAAATATTTCTAAGTCAGCAAGAGAAACTTTTCTCTTTTCAAATTGACCTCCTAATGATTCACATACCTTCCAAAGCCCCTTTAAGTAAAGAAGTGCATGAACAGTGATCCCTGATTTGATAAATATTCCGGGAAGATAGTGACTCCCTTTAATAAAATCATGACACCGATCAGCATCCCACCATTCAATATCCTCATAACGGTTTGCAAGTTTGCGAAAAGCCTTTTCTTGTTTAGGAGTTACAGCAATTTTTAAGATGCCACTTTCTTTGTAGACATTATCACCAACAAGCGTGAGGAGTCGTTTTGTTTCATCAATCCCCTCTTTTCCTCGCCAAGAAAGGCGTGCGCTTTCACCAGGATAAGGATGTAAAAGACCAGAGGCAATTCCCGAGGCGCCACCACCAATTCCCTTTCCATCAAAAAGAGTGATGTTTTCTCCACGCTTTAGGAGATGATAAGAAAGGCCAAGACCAGAAAAGCCTCCGCCAACCACAGCTATTTTCTTCATGCAAATTTCGTCTGGTATTTCTTCTGCATTATAGGATAACCCTCAACAGCAAAATTAAAAAAGAAAAGAATTCTGTGTGTGTTCAAAACACAGGTGCTTCAATGCAAAAATCAAGTTGGAATTTTTAACATTATTTTCGCAAAGACAAAGAATCTTAACTAGTCAATTTGTTTCCTTCTCATTCTCTCCCATCTATATAGATATCATATCCATGATTATTAGAACTTTTATATTCGTAACCACCAGCTTTCATTGATATGTCCTTGCCAGGTGTTAATTAAATATTGAATGTCGATACCCAAAGAATCAAACATCTTTATGAAAACCCGCTTTTTCGTGCTCTGCTAGATGTAGGTCTATGATTTAATTATCATAGACTGATTGGGAAGTCTTTACTTGCTGGGTCTCAATAAGTCCGGATTCCTTGATCTTTTTGTATTGAAAGGGTGTGCCGCATCCATAATTTGTTTTTTCTAGAGTTTTCCCTTCTTCGAACCCATTGATATTTTGTAGTACAAAATTCTATTCTTATGCCACCCTACCAAAAAGCGTTCAAATTGGTAACTATGAAATAAACACCACAAACAGTGGGATTGCTGGAACACTCAACCAAGCTCAAAAAGCGCTTTCCAGCGTGGTCAATCAAAAAACTATTGATCTGAAAAATAGGAAGTGGTACATCTCATCAAATTCTACTTCTTTAACATCTGCAGTAATAGATGGTTCTGGAAGGTTAGCGACTTTCTTAGAAATCGATCGGTATACCAACGAATGTGAATGACCAAATATTTTTTCTACCATTCTAAACGAGGTTTTGCCAAGAGAATACAATATCGCTGCAAGGGTTTTCTTTATGACTACTGAGCTCTTTTTACTCTTTGATCCCCATAAATAAAATTCAAACCGGAGCATTTGCATTTTATAACGTTGTTTACCTCCAACCTTTCTATTTTTAGTAGTATGATTCTTCTTACATCTCCTGCAGTGAGTCATGTTGCTTTCTTATTTCCATTCATGAAGAGCTCATTTTACATGATCATAATAAAATTTCTATCTATAAATGCACACTCTCTTTTTTTCTAAATTATCATTCCTGGGAAAGGGATCTTAACGAGCATAAAAATAGACTGGTGCGTCAGTATCTTCCTAAAAAACAAAACTTTAGTGATATGACAGATGAAGAAATTGAGTTTTTGCTTAACAATAGACCTCGAAAAGTGCTAAACTTTTGGATACCGTTGGAGGTTTTTACTCACTTTTATATATTATTTTTGATAAATGGTATAAATAATAGTTTTAGTTGAAACTTATTCAGTAACAAATTATTATATTTATATTGAAAAAATTTTAAGGAAGAGCTATGAAGAAAATTATTCTAATGTTAATTGCAATGTTAATTGGTTTTGGAGGTTTTTATTTTTATGCTCATACAAGTAAGCCTGATCAACACAAACTTAATCTTCATAGAGCTGTGAAAAATGTAGAATTTGAAAAATGGGTAAGCTTTAACTCAAAAGAAGGACATTTTTCTGCTGTTTTCCCAAAGAAACCTAAAACAAGCAGTAGAGATCTTCTAATCCCTGGAAGCGGCAACTTCCTCCCTTATAAAGAATTCATTTGCGAAATGGATAACGATATTCTTTTTTCTGCAAGTTATACCACTCTTCCAGGTGCATGGCTAAAGTATGGAAATAACCTTGTCTTAGGGGGTGCTTTAAAGGTTATTATGAAGGAATTAGGAAAGACTGAGCTTGTTGGAAAAGATTCAACGGTTTTTAAATCCTTTCCTGCCCTTGATTACGAACATTATACTGTTGGTAAAGAAAATCAAAGAGAAACAGCAGGAACTTTAATCCTAGTTGGGAATGTTCTATACAAGGTTGAAATGACGTATCCCTTAGAACTTCATAACCAAGTTCAAGATCACCTTTCAAACTTTATTGTAAACTTTACCCCTGAGAAAGTAGAAGTTATCTCTTCTCAGCCCGAGAGTTCAGAGTCTGATACACCCCAATCGCCACAATAAACAAGGTAGCTGATAGTAGAACGAGCACAGGGTAACCAATTTTAGTTACATCCTGTTTTGCAACTTCAATGGTTAGAACAAGTCCTTCTAATGATAGGGCTGTGGCAATGATAATCGCAAACTTTGTTAAGGTTTTGCGTGTTTCTATTGGAGTTTTTTCAACTTGTCCTTTTCGGATCACTTCTTCAAGCATGAGATATTTCCCAACATCAATCACAGCCATAGAGAATACAATAAGACCCACTTCGTCAAGAAGTTTATAGACTGTATAAGTTCCTGAAGTCATATCTCCTATGATTCCATAGACAGAAGAGAGAAGAATACAAAGAGCAATAAGGTATAGGACGATATATGCTGCGATATACCCAAAGTTAGAGAGGGTCATAATGGTCTGAATATTTTGAGGCTTCATTTATGATTCCTTCGTGAAACATACTTCTTTCCCTTCATAGGAAATGCTTCAACTAAACGCAAGTTTTTTTGAACTTTTTAATGACTCACCTTACGAACGAAGAATAACAGGAGAATTTTTGTATTTTGATTTCCAGTGACTTATAAAAAGCGCAAGCCTGTTTGTTCGTAAATAGGGGGGTTATTGAAAGCTGAAAGATTGTTCGGATAAATTAAGATTTTCGGTGAAAAGATAATTTAGACGATGATCTTCCAACTTTCAACAGCCCCATAGGGTTGAGTACTTTCTCAGTATCTGGGGGTCAAAAGAACACAGTTATCCTCTATTGGATGTGCGTAAGGTGAGTTAATCATGTTCATCAGCAATCTTATACTGTTGATGAATCAGCTCCAGTTGATGGAGGTTTTTTTGCGCATAAGGATCAAGAGAGTATGCTTGAATAATCCCCTTTCTCCCGGGAATTTCTATTTCTTTTAAGTCTTCAAAAATAAAATTATCTTTAACTTTTTCATAGACTGCTTTTGAGACAATAATAGATTTTTCTATCTTCTTTGTGAAGCGCTCTAATCGGTAAGCGACATTGACGGTGTCACCAATTGCTGTATATTCCATCCGGAGTTCAGAACCAATATTTCCAAGAACCGCAAGTCCGGTATGAATACCAATACCCATGCTGAGTCTTCTTCTTCCTTCTTTTTCCCACTTATCGCAAAGTGTATCAAGATGGAGTTGCATATGAACTGCAGCAAGGACAGCACGAAGTTCCTGGAGTTTATCCTCTAAAGGAGCACCAAACTCAACCATCATTCCATCACCAATAAATTTATCGAGTGTTCCCCTATAATTGAATATCACCTCAATCATTTCAGTAAAATACTCGTTTAGAAGCGTTAAAACTTCTTCCGGAGAGAGTTCTTCAGCCATCCCCGTAAAGTGTCGAATATCGGAAAATAGAATGGTAACCTTTTTCCGCTCCCCTACCAATGAAATCGGTTTGTCCATTTTTAAAAGCTCTTCTAAAGCGTATTGAGAAACATACCGAGCAAAACCTAACTTGAGTCGCTCTCTCTCCTCAAGCCCTTTTGCCATCTTGTTAATCGCTAAAGAAAGCTCATTAAATTCATCCCGTGTATCGAGGCAGCTACGTGTAGAAAAATCCCCTTTCCCAATACTCTTTACCGTATCATAAAGCATTCCTAATGAAGAAGAAACAAGCTTGGATAAAAAATAGGCAAATATAACTGCCACAAAAACCGAAATGGCAAACGCAACAAGGCCATAAAGGAGGAGCTTTTCAAGTTCTAAGTAGATTTCTTTAGTTCTAACATCAATTCCCAAAAGAGCAACCTTATTTCCCTCATGATCATAGATTGGAGTATAACCTGTGAGCCACGTTCCCCATTCATCGGAATAGATATGGATTGTGACAAAAGCTTCTGCAAGATCTGGAGGGATGTCTACTTTAGAGGGATAAGGCTGTCCATAATGGGCTCTACCCTTATGATTCTCAGGCTGAATGTCCAATAGAAAGTAGTAATGGTCTGAATCGTCATGTTTTTTAATCAAATAGACATATTCAACATAAATATCGGAGCGACGGTTTAAGTTTCTAATTTCTTGGAGCTCATCACTTAATTGTTTGAATTCAGAGGAGTCAGTTTCACCTCGACTTCTGATGTAGGAATTAAGGTTTTTGGTGTTAATCTGTTGTTCTGAATTAATGACCAATGAAAGAATTTTACTTCGAATTTCCTCAAAAATAAGTCGAGAAGCCTCTCCATAAATAATGAAAAGAGTCAACAGGGTACTTATAAGCCCTAAAGCAATAAATGAATAGAATAACTTCGTACGAAATTTCATTAGGATTCTCCCCCGCTCCTACTTTGGACCATAGAAATTCATTCTTTTTTCTTCAATTTATGAACCCATCACAATCAAACTCAGATTATCGAAATGGGTTGATACCCGGAAGTCATATCCATTTGATTAAGAAATACATTAAGAAAAATTTGTCGCATTATTTCATTGATTTATTTGATAGATTGAGGACGATGAAAACTTTACTCCTAATGGCATTCCTTTCTCCGCCAATTCAATTCTGAAGTGCGACAATAGTATCCTTTTACTGAATTGAGTGAAAACCTCCAACAGAGTCGAGGAGTTTAGCACTTTTCGAGGTTTCTTGCTTAAGAAAAAACTCAATTTCCTATATGTCTTCATCTGTTACATCATTAAAGTTCTGGAAAGTGTGCATTTATAGATTCTCCTCTCTGACCAGTTTTTATTTTAGCTTTTGTCTCACTGGAAAAGGTGAGCTGGTTTTAGTGAAACAGTGGCGACGAGCAGCTCGAGAGATTTTAATAGAGGTTCCTGCTGGTGGCCTAGAAAAAGGGGAAGATCCCCATTTTTGTGCTAAACGAGAATTGCAAGAAGAAACAGGGTTTCGCTCAGATAAAATCACTCATTTAGGCGGGTTTTATTCAGCCCCTGGAATCCTTTCCGAATATATTCACCTCTATTTAGCTGAAAAGTTAGTCGCAAATCTATTAATTGGTGACGATACCGACGAGGTAGATCTTATCCAAATTCCCCGTAAAATCTCTTCCTTAAGGTGAAGGATATAAGGCGCTTGCTTCTATATTGGAGTTTTTTGTCTCTCAATATATTTCCTCACAATATCGATAGGAGCTCCTCGGCAACTGCCAGAAAAATAGGTTGAAAACCAAAGAACATTCCCCAAAAAACATTCAGATAGATCAGTAAAGTATTTTCTTAGATAGCGACTGGAGAGACCTTTCAGACCATTTACCAGTTTAGATATGCTCACTTTCGATGGGTAGTGTATTATAAAAGGTGAAAATGAAGATGCATGTTAAAAACGCAACGTCTTCCAGATCGAATATGAATTGAAGTATTCATAGGTCAAGAGTATGGTTTATTGAATATGGTTGTAAGGAAAGCATTCAATTTTAGATTAAAACCAAGTGATGATCAGCAACAGAAAATGGATGAGTATTCTGGGCATTGTCGTTTTCTTTGGAACAAACTTCTAAGGATGAAATTTGGAACGCCTAGAAAACAAACAAAAGCTCATCTGGCATCCGTGAAGCCGACTATTTTTCTAAACTTTGGAAGAAGTCCAATGAATACGGCTTTTTAAAAGAGGTTCCCTTGCATTATATTCAACAGAAAATAAAAGACTTAGAAAAAAAACAACCTTTAAAGAGACTCCCTAAATTCAAAAAAAGTAGGTTTCCAGAGCCTAAATAAATATACTCAGGTAGAAAAGAGCCAATCTTTAGAAGGAACCATCAAAATGCCGGGACCGCAAGATGTGCAGGCAAATGGTATATCAGTATGCAAGAAGTGAATCAGCAAGCTCATAGAGCAGATGGCGCTATAGGAATTGATCTTGGAGTTAGAAATTTGCTCCTTGCTCTAATGGAGAATTCTTTGACCCCTTTAAAAAACTACAAAGGAAACTCGCTAAGGCTCAAAGATGTCTGGCTAAAAAGAAAAAGTTTTCAGAAAAAGTTCCAAGCAAAAAAAAGAAGAAAAAAACTCCAATTTGGTCTGATTTTAAAGGGCATCTTATCGTTTCAAATGGCGCACTCTCTATTCAAAATGGAATGACTATCGATAACCTTTCCATGGATGTCGTCATCCCACGAGCCAATCAAATCAAATCGATAGAGCTCTACGGAACAACAAGTCAAAATGGTGTTTCAGGCAATCTCAACGCCAAAGGAAAGGTGGAAAAATGGTTTGAAGGAACCGCTAGAATCAATAACTTTCCTGTTGAAGGACTCGATCATATTGCCACCTTACTTAATCCCAACCATCAAGACCTTCTTCTAACTACTCTTGGGAACAGTTTCAATGCACAAGTGGATGCTTTAGAAGATGGAAGCCTCCTTTTTTCTCTTAGATCTCCAAGGCTTTTTGTGGAATTATCTTCACGATATACAGGAAGTGCCTTTGTCCTCAATCAGCCTGGCTGTATTGCTTGGACGATAAAGCCAACCATTTTTAATTATTTTAGTCCAGACACCCTTCTTCAGAATGATGCCCAAGGAGAGCTCCGACTCGATTCAGCAACACTCCCCTATCATAAGAAACTCGCCTTTACTTGTATGGCAGCTAGCGGCAATTTTTCTTTTAGTAACGGAAACTTTTTGGTTAAAAAGATTAACGAGTCGATTAGAGTTGAAAACTTGAATGTTAACTTTTCGACAAAAAAACTGAACGATCTGCTTTCTCTTAATTTAAGCAGTCGATTCAAGTACCAAAGAAGGGGAAACTCGGGATTTAACGGAACAGCTTCCATTCAAAACGCTTTGGAAAAAAATCGCTCTTGCCCAGTTTTAAACCTCAATATTGACAACCTTCCTTTAACCTTAATTGACAGTTGGAATAAGGGATCTCTTGCGAAATATTTAGGACCGACCCTGAGCGGAAAAATCCAAAAGTCCAATCAGCAATTTAATTTTTCAGGGAGAACTCCTCTTTTACAATTGACTGACACAACATTGACGATTTCTGATCGTGCCCAATTAACAAGCCCCTCAACATTTTCCTATATTCTCCAACCGACCCTTTATGAAAACTTCTCCCACCCCTTTAGGATCAATGGAACCCTTAAAGCTTTATCTGTCCCATTAAATGAAGAAGCCCTTCTTTTTTCTGAATCTGATTTTGATCTAGAATTAATCACCGAAAAAATTGACTTCATAGATCTATTCTCTCTGGGTTCAGCTTCTTTTCCATCCTTTGCTGCAAATCTCAAGGGAACCTCATTAGAATCCATTGATTTTGATGGAAACGGACAGCTCAATTTTTCCAGAGGATCAATAGGAGAATCCATTTTAGGAAATGCTTTTTCTTTCTTTATCAATGGGACTCTAAAAAATAG
Source organism: Candidatus Neptunichlamydia sp. (assembly GCA_030408485.1). Classification (GTDB taxonomy): domain Bacteria; phylum Chlamydiota; class Chlamydiia; order Chlamydiales; family Simkaniaceae; genus Neptunichlamydia. The sequence continues at coordinate 11,506 of JAUHQH010000117.1, forward strand.
AGATAAGATCATGCTCTCTCCTCTCAACATCATGCTTGATGGAAACAAATTCAAAGGGACTCTCGAAGCTGCGATTGAAAAGAACCTTTTCATCTTAAAGAATGCATTAAAGGTTGATTTCTTTTTAGAGCCCAATCAAATCAATCCCATCCTTTCAAAAGAGAATGAATACCCTCTCCTCTCTAAAGCAACATCCATTCATATGGAGATCAAACCTAGTCAAATCCCTCTTAAAGAAGCTGATTTAGCAGCTCTTTTGCTTAAAGGAAATGCAAGGACCGAGTCCCTTCCAATGATCAACCCTTCAAATCGTTACCCTTTTGAGTTTCAAGGTGTCGAGCTAGACTTTGATCTAGATGGAAAAAAGGGATCTTACTCAGTTCACTTTGAAGGAAACGCTATAGAGGAAAACTCTCCTGTAGGAAAATTAGAACTAAGCTTGAGTGGTAAAGGAAAAGTCTCAGACCTGGTTTCAAGCCCGGAAAAAGTGAAAGTCACCCTATCCAACTTCTCTTCCCAAATTGCTGATGTTCTATTTCAAGCAAGGGGTCAACTTCCTGATATGATTGGAAAAACTCTCAACCTTAAATATGAAATGGGAAAAGTGGGCAGCAATCAAAATATTAATATCTTTATCAATAGCCCAAATCTTGATCTGGATGGTTCTTTTGTCGCAGGAAAGATGCTTGAGCTTAGAAGTCCCCGAAAACCCCTTAAGATCCGTTGGAATATCAGTGAAAAATCCTATGATGCCTTTAGATGTTGGAGGAGCATTGGAAAGCCATTGACTTCAAATAACTCTCTTTTTGAAATTACTGGATCAGGCCGACTAAAAATCGAGGTTGCCCCTTTGTCAATGCCTCTAAAAGATCAAGGAAAAAGCTTTCCAAAGCCAGATTTTAACCTCTATGCTAGCCATTTTGATGCCAATGTACGGATCGATGATCTACAACTTAAGGAAGTGTGCGCAGTGGCGCCCTGACTGAGCTCAAAACCTTTGATTTTGATGTTGCAAAACCAAAAGCTGGAAATACCCCTCTCATTTTTAAGTTTGATGGAAATGTCTCCCCTTATGGAAAAGGAGGAAGAGGAAAAATTCAAGGAACCGGCAAGTTGGAAGAGTTTCTTTCAAGTGCTGAATCTCTTGACATCAATCAAATGACCATATCGATTCATGCTCAAATTAAGAACCTCCCAAGTGTGTTTATCGATGCATTATCGAGTCTAGACTCTTCATCAAATTTTCCACCCTCAGCCTTTTTAGGAGACCTCTTTAACGCGAATTTCGATGCAGAAGTTAAAAAGAGCCAGGGAAAGGTGACGATGGATATCGATGCCACTGCTTGCAAAACGCTCTTTTCGGGAATTATTTCTGATGGAATTCTTTATTTACATAAGCCTCTAAAAGCAATCTTTACTATCACACCTCAACTGAACGATATCCTAGATAAAGGAGCCGATCTTGTCATTGTTGCCATGGAAAAACCGATCACCCTCCATATTCATGACGAAGGTTTTGCTGTTCCATTGAAAAACCTCCATATTCGTAATATGAACTTCAAATATGGCCAACTTGATCTCGGGCAAATCATAGTCAAAGATGTGGGAAGTGCCGGTGAAGTGAGCAACCTCTTTAAAATGAGTTCAGGAGGAAATATCTCGTTATGGTTTGCTCCGTCTGAATTCAGCATGCTAGGAGGAAAAATGTATGTCGATCGAACCGAGATTCTTTATAATCATACTTACAAGGTCTGCCTATGGGGAAAGGTCAAATTCCCCAGCCGCAAAGTAGATATGACCCTAGGGCTGACGGCGCAAGCACTGCGCGCAACACTCGGCATCCAAGGACTCGATGATGATTATGTCCTTAAAGTCCCTCTAAAAGGCTCTTTTGGAAATCTCAAAGTCGATAGCAGGGCTGCGACAGGGAAAATCACCTTTCTCTTAGCAAGAAAACATCTCGCTCCTCAAACAGGAATCTTCGGTCAGGTTCTTGGGGCTGTTGGAGACCTTACTGACGATCAATCCGACGTGCCGCCTCCTAAACCGCCATTCCCCTGGCAAGCTAAGAATTATTGATATAAGTATTTTATTATTAGTTAATTAATAAATATAATATAGAAAAAACCAACCTTGTAATACTCAGCTTTAATGAATTAGTAACACCGTTTATGGGGGGCTATTGAAAGTCAAAAGATTTTTCGGTGAAAAGATAAAATCCAATTCCACATATTATTTTTGATAAAGGGTATAAATTAAGCGATTGTAATCTTATCGTCGAGATAGACGGACTGGATCGCATTGAGGAGCTCCACTCCCTCTTTTAAAGGCTTTTGAAATGCCTTACGCCCCGAGATGAGCCCCATGCCGCCAGCACGTTTATTGATCACTGCGGTTTCTACAGCAGCTGCGAGGTCATTCTCTCCTGATGCTCCACCAGAATTGATGAGTCCCATCCGTCCCATGTAATTATTAATCACTTGGTAACGGGTAAGATCAATTGGGTGATCAGAAGAAAGCTCTGTGTACATTTTTTCAGTTTGCTTACCAAACTTTAAATCTTTGAATCCTCCATTTCCAGCAGGAAGTTTTTGTTTGGTGATATCGGCTTGGATCGTTACTCCAAGATGATTGGCTTGGCCTGTTAGATCGGCAGCTGTGTGGTAGTCTTGTTTGTCTGTTTTGAAGTTAGAGTTACGTAGATAACACCAAAGAATCGTCACCATTCCTAGCTCATGAGCTCTTTCAAAGGCTTGTGAGACTTCAAAGATTTGTCGATCACTTTCAGATGAACCAAAATAGATGGTTGCACCGACTCCTTTGCATCCCATCTCATAAGCTTGCTCTATCGATCCAAATAGGATTTGATCGTAGGTATTAGGATAGGTCAGGAGTTCGTTATGATTGAATTTTAATATAAAGGGAATCTTATGCGCATATTTACGAGCAACCGAGCCGAGGACTCCTAGAGTTGAGGCTACACCATTACAGCCTCCTTCGATCGCAAGCTTGACGATGTTTTCAGGGTCAAAATAATCGGGATTAGGAGCAAAAGATGCTCCAGCGGTATGTTCAATTCCTTGGTCAACAGGAAGGATTGAAAGGTAACCTGTTCCTCCTAGTCGCCCTGCATTTAAAATTTCTTGCATACTTTGGAGAACACGTGTTGGACGATCTGAATCTACAAAGATGCGATCCACCCAGTCAGGGCCAGGAAGGTGTAGTCGTTCTTTTCCTACAGCTTTACAGCTGTGCCCTAAAAGATCTTTAGTTTTTCCACCTAGAAGTGATTCGATTTTTGAATGATCCATTTGGAATTATCCATATTATGCATTAACCTGAGTATAACCAAATCCACTAATTTTTTTCACAAGAATCGTAAGATTAATGTCATCAAATAATCGTGTTAGAGTGTTTTTCTCATGAGATTATCCCACTAATAAATATCTCATTTTGAGAGGATGCCTCATTTCTAGTTGAAACTAACGCGGCCCCATCCTATTTTTAAGCTGCTTTAGCATTCTTTTATTCGAAGGCACCTCATTTATTGACAAGAATCCTTTGATAGTTCGGAACTTTTCCTCTGCTTTGTTGAGTATAATACCATTTATCAAAAATAATATATAGAATTGGATTTGATCTTTTCGGCTAAAATTGTTTTTGGAGATCGAAGCTAACCAATATGTGGTTAGCTTCGATCTCCAAAATCCGCTACGGTGATTTTTATAGTAAACACCGTATGAGGAGTTATTCCCAAGAGCTAACATCACCTGAATAGAGATCAGAGATGCCAGTTACATACCTTAAAAGGAAGAGTAGAATCTATATCATTGATAGCTAATGCATTGGAAGTACATAGATCAACGATTTATCGAGAGATGAAAGATGGGAAATTGTAGAAGAAAAAAATCGTTTGGGCAACTGGGAGCTTGATACGATTGTAGGCTTTGGGAAAAGTGGAGCGATTATCTCCATTATCGATAGAGCTTCTTATATTATTTTTGATAAATGGTATAAAACGACAAAACTCGCGAAAGTGTCTCAGAAGAGAGCTGAGCAAGTAAAGAATGCGCTAGTTAAAAACCTGGAGCCCATACAAGACTTTGTCTTAACAGTAACACAGGCCCTATTCCATCACTTCCCATAAACAGAAAAAAGAAGCTGATTAAGTTAAGTGGTAGCACGCAATGGCATTGCAACGCTGTAGGAGCTCTTAGCTGCTGTTTATGAGTCATTATTTTGTGTTATTAGTCGGATAAGTCTCATAGAAAGAATGAAACCAACTGTGAAAATTTGATAACACTATCTAGTCTTGACAGTTGATTTTATTGGAATTTTTATGGATTTTCCTGTAAGTTTTATCCGATAGTTTACAACCATTATCATTGAGACAGTTGAAAATTATGGGTTAAAAGGTGTCATATCGGGTATTAATGAGATAGTGTCCTGATTGTAAT
>JAUHQH010000118.1 GCA_030408485.1 Candidatus Neptunichlamydia sp.
TCGGTTAGGTCATTAAATTTAGCAAGCCTTAACTTTTTGAAAAACTCCAAAAAGACTCTATCCCATTTACGTGAGATTTTCCTCGAGCACATTCATTTTTCAAGTGATATACTCTGTTAGTGCTCATATCCATTCAGAATAAGGGCACTTTCCATCCATCTGTTCAGATACTTTACGCGGCGGGGTGTAGAACTCTCCGGTCTTCTTGCCTGCATCCGAAGCAAAACGCTCAATCAGGTAGATATAAACATTGCTGATTACATCTTCCGAATGCGGCTTAGGCGCATATCAAGCTGTGGCTTGTGGAAGTCTTCCAAAAGCATTTTCAGGCAACGGTTGCGGTCTTTGGTTTTGCCCAGATTGGATTCTGAGTTAAAATCAATGTTGCGGAATACGTCTTCCAGTTTGCTTTTATTAGCTGTTTCAATTGGATCTAGCGCGATAATGTATGGCGAAATGTTCCGTGTGTCAATCATAAAAATACAGTAATGAATGGCGTTTTGTAAAAATAGCATGCAGCAATACGGTAACGATCAGATTCTCTACTCACCATCGGACTTGGTCACCTTTTTGGGGTGTCAGCATGCGAGCTTTCTTGATGTGAAGGCGCTGATAAGTATTAGTCACTCAACCTTACGCAAAAGAATGGGCTTGGCTGTGAGTTTCTTAAAGCCCTTAGCAATGCCATTTGGTTTGCTCTGACTATTAGTTTATAATCTTTCAAAGAAAAATGATTTATTTAATTTTGTCTTCACTATCAACACTTCCAATTTGCAGGTAAGCGATAATCGAAGTAAATATGTGGGTCTTCTGTGTACTTTACTTAAAACAACTTTTGTTGGAGTTTTTCTTAAAGCTTGTATTCTGTTTTATTGACCTCTGATTTTCTTCTGAAAAGGGACATCCTCAAAGGATACTTCGTTTTTTTTAACTTCCTTTACTTGAGATCTAAATAGCTCATTTTTTGTTATTGATGATTTCCTTATTTCCTCCTTTGTCTTCACATCATAGAAAATAAGTCCCTTACCCGCAGTTTCTATCGAAACTGGTAGAGATACATCGCCGCAATGCATTAAGGATGATAGAAGATTAGTGGGATAGCTCATTCCCCACCCCAAAATCACACTATAAAATGACATGATTAAAAAAGAGAAAAGAACTCCAAACCAGTCCTTAATTTTCCATTTATAGTCTCATGCAACCTCAATTATCTACACTGCAGCGACTCTTTAAGAGGAAAGTTCTCTTCTGAGAGCTGTTAATATAGGAGATTGACTTTTAGCTCTCCATTAGAGATAATGCTGCAAAAAAACAATCGTACGCGTTTAGGGATGCATTCCCTTTAAAACCAGAAGATAGTGTATGAGGTTTTGAGCCATTCGACGACCCAATGACCTCAGGCACTATAGGGGAGAAGGACCGCTTAAGAGATTCTCAGCTAGATTCGGTTTCATAGGAAATTAAATCCCATGAATGAATGCACGCAAACTAATAAAGGTTGATCTATGCCCCAAGTAAGTACGAACGAATTCAAAACGGGAATGAAAGTCGAGATGAATCGGGAGCCCTATACCATTGTCGGTGTTGAATTTGTAAAACCGGGTAAAGGGCAAGCTTTTACCAGGACCAAACTCAAATATTTGATGAGTGGGCGTGTTGTCGAAAAAACCTTCAAATCAGGGGAAAAGCTCGATCTTGCAGATGTAGAAGAAACACAAATGCGCATGCTCTATAAAGAAGGAGGTGATATTATGTTTATGCATGATCAAACTTATGAACAAGTCACCGTTCCTCTAAGTGTCATTGATGACAAAGAATCGTATATGATGGAAGATACGGTGTATGATCTCGTCTTTTATAAGGGCAATGTTGTTGATGTCACCCCTCCTACCTTCTTAAACATGACTGTGACTGAAACAGCTCCCGGAGTGCGCGGAGACACTGCTTCTGGACGCGTTCTTAAACCTGCAAAGACAGATACGGGTGCTACAATCCAAATTCCCATCTTTATTGAAGAAGGAGAACTTGTGAAAGTAGACACTCGAACGGGAGAATATGTCTCTCGCGTTAAGGAATAACCTAATCGAGCGCGCTCAAAGCCTTAAAGATGTGCGTGCTTTTTTCGAAAAGAGTGGGGTAACGGAAGTCGATACCCCGATTCTTTCTCCTTATGCTCCGATCGATACTCATATTGATCTTTTTGAAGTCAATTTTTCTGAAAATGAAAAAGGGTATCTTCATTCAAGCCCTGAGTATGGAATGAAAAAACTTCTTGTGGAAGGTTCCGGTGATATTTACCAATTGGGACACGTCTTCCGTAAAAATGAAGTGGGACATCTTCATCGCCCTGAATTTACAATGATTGAATGGTATCGGATAAATGGATCGCAGACTTCTTTTTTGAAAGAAAACCTTGACCTTCTATCTCTTTTTTTAGGAAATCAATCCCATGAAATCTTAACTTATCGGGAAGCCTTCGAAAAACATTTAGGAATCGCTTGGGATGCCCCAAAAGAAAAGCTTCTTGAAAAAGCTAAAGACTTAAAAATTCATGACACGTCTGATCTCATCAATATTTTATGGGGATGTTTTATTGAACCTCAGCTTGGAGCTGGAAAAATCACCATCATTACGGATTACCCCAAAGATCAAGCCGCCCTTGCTCAAATAAAAACTATAAACGGAGAGGAGGTAGCAGAACGGTTTGAATTTTATTTTAATGGGATTGAACTCGGAAATGGTTACCATGAACTCACCGACCTCATCGAACAAAAAAATCGTTTGACTAAAGAAAACAAAGAGCGGGTTGCTATGGGTAAAACTTCCCTTCCTTTTGACCCTGAGCTGATTAAATCCCTAGAAAAAGGACTACCTGATTGCTATGGAATTGCTTGGGGATTCGACCGCCTTTTGATGCTGAAACTAGGTTTAACCCAATTATTTTAAAGATGTTATACCATTTATCAAAAATAATATAAGGAGAGTGTATATTTATAACCACTTTTGGACGATAGGGTAACGACAACCTACTCCAAAGGATTTTTTCGAGACTCTTAAGATCGGTGGCCCTTGCCGCCTTTTATATTCTGCAGCATGGATCTTTTGGATCAACTCGAGAACTAACTCTTGAGGAACCTTGTACTTTTCAGCAATCTCACCGATCGACAAGTAGTTCTCAACGTAGCCTTCAAGAACATTATCAATGACTCCATATTCTGGAAGAGAATCCAAGTCGATTTGATCGGCGCTTAGTTCTGCAGAAGGGGGTTTTATAATAATCGTGTCAGGGATAATCTCTTTCTTAGCTGTTTTGTTGACATAGCGGCAAAGATCATAAACCCTCGTCTTCGTCACATCTCCAATAACCGCAAGACCACCACACATGTCTCCATAAAGGGTGCTATAACCCAGAGCCACCTCACTTTTATTTCCAGTACTCAAAACAATATAACCATGCTTATTCGATATTGCCATCAAAAGCATTCCTCGAATACGCGCTTGCAAATTCTCTTCTGTAATATCACATTCCTTACCTCCGAAGTAAGGCTCAAGAAGGTGGAGAAATGCATCAAAGGGTTCTTTGATAGGAATCTCTAAAAATTCAATTCCTAGATTTTTTGCAAGCTGTGGAGCGTCTTTTTGACTCTGACTGGTTGTAAAACAGGAAGGCATACTAATCCCTAGAACATTTTCAGGGCCTAATGCTTTTGCGACAATATAGGCAACTAATGCCGAATCAATTCCTCCAGAAAGTCCTAAACAAGCTTTTTTAAATCCCAGTTTTGAAAAGTAATCCTTCACTCCTAGTTCAAGGGCACTAAGAAGGTTTGCCATGGGATCATATTCAAAAGGAACAGGAGAAGATTCTGCCTCTAAATCAACAATCATAGCATCTTCAGCAAACCCTTTTCCTAATTGGCAGAGCTCCCCTTTTTTGTTCACATAAACGCTATAGCCATCAAAGATAATCTGTCCATTTGCCCCAACGTGACAACACATTATTGTAGGACATTGAAGAGTTTTTGCAGCTTTTGCACAAACATTGATCCGAACATCAGGCTTCTGACATTGATAGGGAGAAGCTGAAATGTTTAGGAGAACATCAGGTTTATGCTCGACCAAGGCCTGAACAGGATCACGTCCATAACTAGTATACCCAACATATCCTGCATGCTGCCAAATATCCTCACAAATGATGAGACCAATTTTTTTGCCCCGTATTTCCCATATTCCTGTTTTCGTTCCTGGTTCAAAGTAACGCCTTTCTTCAAAAACATCATAAGTGGGTAGGAGCCATTTATCTTGAAACCCTAAAAGATGGCCATCGTGAATCACTGCAGCACTATTTAGGAGGTGTTTTTCTCCAACTTCAATATTCCGCCTGATAAGCCCCACAATTGCTGTGATTCCTTTCGAAGCTTGAGCAATGCGCTCTAAATGCAGCTCCATCGAATCGATAAAAGTGCTATGGTAAACGAGATCTTCAGGAGGATATCCACAGAGCATCAGCTCACCGAACATCACAAGATCAGCCTCTTTAGCGCGAGCCTCATCCATACTCTCTAAAACCTTTGATGTGTTCCCATCGATATCTCCAATAACGGGGTTTCTTTGAGCAACTAATATCTTCATTATAAAACCTATCTTTTATCCAGGTTACACCACTTAACAAAAATAATTTGTAGAAATGGCGCAGAGATTTTCACGATAAAATTATTTTTGGAGGTTGCAGCTAACCACTTGTTGGTTAGTGAGATCGGAAAAGAAATCTTAGCTAAAAAGATCAAGTTCAATTCGCAAACCACCTTTGTTAAATGGTATCAATTACCAAAATCATCCAAGATAATGTTTTCTTTTGGAACGCCGTAATCATCAAGAAGTTTTAATATACTACTATTATGCAGAAGTGGTCTGCAAACATAGTAGAGAGGGTTTTCAGGTTCATCTATCTCTCTCAGTTGCTCTTCTTCAAAGGCTTTGAAAAGATAGTTTGTTTTTTTAGATCTTCTTTAGGCGATCCCCCCTCAAGAGCCTTGCTCATTGGTTCGGATAATACCAGATAATAGGAAAAATTAGCGAACTCTTTATCAAGTTGTTCATAATCCTAAGGAGTGTCCTCACAGTGGAAAGTATTGCTATGGGAAAACGCCATGGCAAACTTTTCGAGAATCAAAACATCTAGCACACGCTAAGATGTTGGATGAAATCAGTCTGGCAGAAGGTATTGTCATTTGACCTTACACTGGCAAGAAAGACGCCACCTCTCTCTTAGCTTCTTGGGTATAAACGTCGCTCTATCCGTTTCTAAGATATCGTCTCCTCTCTTCACAACTTGCACGCGACGAATTGCTTACAGGTTGCTCCCCCCTCCCTTCGACCTCTTTGATCAGTTCTGGATTTTCATTAATTTCAATCAGACAGGGTGCTGTTGAAACAAACTTTCTTTTTGTAAATAAAATCATTCTGGCTAGTAGAATCCCTATGACCGAAAAAACAATCACAGCTATAATACTCAGTTCATACACGATACATTAAGGCTCGCATTTGTTTTCTTAAGTCACTGATTTCCATCTCTGCACGCTCAATTTCTTTTGCATGCCCTTCGTGACTACTTTTTATCTCATCCTTTAAGTTTTTGATTTCACTTTCAAAGGTTTCGATCTCACTCACTTGCTTTGCACGCAATCGAGAAACCTCATTCTTTAACTCATAAATCGTCATTTCATCGGTTGAATGGATCTTTGAATGCCCTTTCTCAATCTTCTGAACACGTTGAGAATAAGTTGCTTCCTGATCTTTTAAGTTGTCCTCAAACTCGACTTCAAGCTTTTGAAGCTTTTTCTTAAAGGAGCGAATACTCTCTTCTGCTTTTTCAATCTCATCTAAATGAGCGCGTTTGATTTCCTGGATATCATTTTCGTATGTTTCGGATATTGCTGCAACTTCTTCTAAATGAATTCTCTTCTTTTTTCTTAAAAAAAAGTAAAGAATCACAGCGAGAATCAAAATACCAAGAATAAAAGCGACTAAGTCAAGCCAGTTTAGCTGTGTATCGATATATTGGATGGTCTTTTCCACCCATTGCGGCATGACCCATTCAGCAACTGGTGGTGGCTGCTTTCCCATATGATTTCCTCCTACTATCTTTGTGCATACCAAATGGAGGATCTTTGCTGCAACTAAACAACACCTCCCCTACAAGTCGAGGGGTTCATTAGGGGTCGGTTTGAAATCGACTGTCACCTTGTAAGAGGTAACCTTCTTGCTCGTCAATCTGTGACTGAATCATCTTATCTGCAATATTTCCTGAGCTCAACGCTCAATAACCTCTGCCCCAAAAATGCCTTCCCCAGAAAATTTACTTCAAGTCAAGATGGACTTTCAAATCTGTTTTAGTGTGTGCTCATAAATTATAACGTCGCATGGCAACAATTTTAATCTTTTCTTCGCCTTAAAAGCGACGATTTTCAACCATTCCCGGAAGAGACAAGAAAAAAAAGAATATCATGGTCTTCTTATGAAAACGCAACGAGATTACTGGGCATCGCAATGTGACTTTATCATGGCCGCAGCAACCTCTGCTAATTGGCTTAGGTAGCCTATGGCGTTTTCCATACATTGCTAATAGCAACGGTCAAGAAGCACATTCGTTCTTCTCTACATTATCTTCACTTATATCCTTGGAGTTCCGATCTTTATTACCGAATTTCTGATTGGAAGAAAGACTTAAGAGAAGCCCCATTTTTGCTTACCAAGAACTTTCCAGACAGTCGAAAAACTGGCGGATGGTTGGGCTACCTTAACCTCTTAAGCAAGCTTTATTCTCCTCTCCTTTTACTGTGTGGTTTCGAGATGGTGCTTGAATTATGCTTTGATGTCCATTAACCAACTCAGCTTAAGGGATATACCCTTAAGAAGCTCGAGCCATTTTTGATACCGTCTATACTTCTCTAAATTTCAATATTTTTTGGCTTATCATCTTATATCTTGTTGAATATCGGTGTCGTCTATATTGGAATTCGAAAAAGAATTGAACACTGAAGGAAGATCCTTACCCTAATCCTCCTCTTTATTTTAATCGCGATGTTTATCTATGGCTTTACAGTGCTTGGCTTTTCACAAGCGGTAAAGTTTATCTTCTATCTCACTTTTTCAAAGCTCACACCTTCAGTGATCTTAAACGCTTTGAGAATAGCTTTTTTCACATTTTAGTTGGAAGTGGGGAAAAGCGATTTTAGTATTCGCCCTCGCTGGAGTAAAAACTCTTTTTCCGAATTGGGAATCGACCAACGGCAAAGACTTTCTTGATAGAATGAACTATATCTCAGCTCCTTGGATGACTCCCATTGTAGGTCTTTTGACACACTTCTTTATTGGATATGTCATGGAGAAAAAACTCACCAAGGAAGAGTTCTTAAAAGGAATACAAATGAGCTTTCTCTTCCATCTTTGGTTCTTCATGCTAAGATATATCGCTCCCCTTGCGCTGATCGTCATTATCTTAGAGCAGGCAGAAATCTTGAACCTCTCCTACCTTTTGAATCTCATTAAACAACGATCATACCATCTATCAGAAATAATGTTTAGAATTCGATTTGATTTTTGATCTTACTAATCAACAACTGGTTAGCTTCGATCTCCAAAGGCAATTCTATCATGAAAATCTCTGCGCTACTTCTTATATTATTTTTGATAAATAATATCAGTTCTTTCACCGATTAACCCAGAGACTGCTTGACGGTTCACCTCATAAAGACAACATTTCGTATGCTTGTCTAAATCTGGGTCGATATCCTTCCATTTTTCACCATTCCTTGTTAATTTCGCCAAAAATTTACTATAAGAGCCGAATAAATGTCTTGCCATAGAGGTATTTTGTGATTAAAATAGGGGTGTTTTAAGACAATTCAAGGAAAGATTTTATGACACAAGGCACGTTAAAGATTCATAGTGAAAATATCCTCCCCGTTATCAAAAAATGGCTTTATACCGACCGGGATATCTTTTTAAGAGAACTTGTTTCTAATGCATGCGACGCCATGTCTAAACTTAAAATTTTACGCGATCAAAGGGAAGCTGAGTTTAATGATGACGAGCTCAGGGTTGATATTGAAATCGACAAAGAAAAAAAGACACTTAAGATATTTGATACCGGCCTTGGGATGACCGATCAAGAAGTCGAGAAGTATATTGCTCAACTCGCTTTTTCTGGTGCTGAAGAGTTTGTAAAAAAATACAAAGATGAAGAAGGTGATCCAATCATTGGCCATTTTGGCTTAGGTTTCTATTCTTCGTTTATGGTCAGCGATAAAGTTGAAGTTGACTCGCTTTCTTATAACAAAAAAGCAAAACCTGCTCATTGGTCTTGTGATGGTTCTCCTGAATACCTTTTAGAAGAAGGGGCACGTGATAAACGCGGGACAGTCATTACTCTCCATCTCAATAAGGATTCTGAAGAGTTTTTAGAGGAGAGCAAGCTGCATGAAATGCTGATGAAGCACTGCCGCTTCCTCCCTTATCCAATTCATCTCAACGGAAAACAGATCAATGATAAAGAGCCTCTTTGGATCAAACTCGCTTCCGAGTGCACTGATCAAGATTACCTCGATTTTTATCGAGCTCTTTATCCTTTAGAACCCGATCCTATTTTTTGGATCCACCTCAACGTTGACTATCCGTTCCATTTAAAAGGGATTCTCTATTTCCCAAAACTCAACCGCCGTTTAGATCCAAACCAATCATCGCTGCAACTTTACTCCAATCGGGTCTTTGTTTCGGATAATTGTAAAGACCTCATTCCCGATTACTTGACCGTTCTTCGGGGCGTTATCGATAGCCCAGATATTCCATTAAATGTCTCTCGATCAAACCTTCAAATGGATCGCACTGTCCACCAGCTTGCGAGCCATGTTTCGAAAAAGGTCTCCGATAAGCTTTCTTCCACCTTAAAAAGTGACCGAGAAAATTACATTGCCAAGTGGCCTGATATTGAAATGACTATCAAACTAGGAATTCTTCAAGACGAGAAACTCTATGATCGGATGAAGGACTGTCTCGTTTGGAAAAATTCTAATGATGAATGGACAACCGTTGATGAATACATCGAAAGAAACCCTGAGAAAAAAGTCTATTATCACCATGATGAAAAGCAGACAACCCACTTCTTCGATATGTATAAAGATAAGGGAATCGAAATTCTTTTTGCCCCCTCCCATCTTGATACTCCCCTGATGTCTTTTTTAGAAACAAAACATTCTGGAGTGAAGTTTCAACGCTTAGATGGTGCGATTGATGATGCTATCCTTGATAAAGAAAAGGAAAAAACTATTCTGGATGAACAAGGAAAAACAGAAGCTGTCAAAATCGCTGATTACATCAAGTCCAAACTTAGCATCGATAATCTAGAGGTCGAAGCAAAGAGTCTTTCTAGCCACTCTGTTCCTGCCTTTGTGATGATTTCAGAAGAAGAGCGAAGAATGCGCGACTACTTTGCTCTGTCGGGACAAGATCTTCCTCCCACACTTGTCAACAAACAGACCTTTGTGGTGAATACCAATAGTGGTCTTATCCAGTCAATTCAAAAGATGGAGTCAAAAGACCCTGAACTTGCTTCTTCTTTAATCCAGCAACTCTATGAACTTTCCCTTCTCTCACAACGAGAATTAGAGCCAGGAGATTTTTCAACCTTCTTGAAGCGCTCATCTGAGCTCCTTGAGAAGTTAACCCTAAACATCGCTGAACCCAAGAGTTAGTGGAGATAAAATATTTTAAACCCTCTTCATTTATATAATTATTACAAAAAATTAATAAAAGAAGAGGGTTTAATACTTTACATTCTAGAGGTTAGAGTGAGTCAAGCGAATCAGCTCTGATGGCACTCCAAACATCAAACCAGAGAAAAACGGGGAAAGCATCCCTAGGCCGATCTGAAAGATGCAGGGCTAGGGGTGCAATCTTCC
>JAUHQH010000119.1 GCA_030408485.1 Candidatus Neptunichlamydia sp.
AGATGTGTATAAGAGAAAGGTCATAATATGTTCAGAAATATTTGTTTATGAGACAATATTGCACAACTAGGAGATAATATGCGAGAATTTTGTGGTCTCTATGCAAAAGAAATAAAAAAATTTCTTGATAATGAAGAAGAAAAAGCATTTCGTGCAGGTCAACTCTTTGATTGGGTCTATCAGAAAGGAGTCACCGAATATGAAGAGATGCTTAACCTTCCAGGAAGCCTTCGTACTTTACTTAATGAAAAGTTATCTTTGGGACTTTTAAAGCTTCAAAAAGTCGAAGATTCCGAGGATGGAGAAACAGCAAAATTTCTATGGAGACTTTCATGTGGGCGTTTTGTCGAATCGGTTTTGATTTCCAGTGGAGATAGGAGGACGGTTTGTGTTTCTTCACAGGTAGGGTGTCCCGCGAGATGCGCTTTTTGTGCCTCAGGAAAAGAAGGACTCATTCGAAATTTGACCCCAGCAGAAATCATTGAACAAGTCGTATTAATCAATCATCATCTAATCCAGGAAGGAGAAAAGGTTTCTCACTTAGTTTTTATGGGGATGGGAGAACCACTAGAAAATTATAGCAGTGTGGTTCGCGCCCTCAAAATCTTTATTTCTCCTGAACTCTTTAACTTTTCGCCGAGAAGAATTACTGTTTCAACAGTAGGTATAGCCCCTAATATTAAACGACTAATGCAGGAAGGCGTGAAAGTGAACTTGGCCTTGTCCCTTCATGCTCCCAATCAAAAGATTCGAAAAAAGATTGTTCCCTATGCACGTAAATCTTCTCTTGAAGAGGTTTTAAAGAGCGTTCGAGACTATGCAAAGTTTACAAAACGAGACATGACGTATGAATATATACTCATCGATGGAATCAATGATCGACAAGAAAATGCAGAAGAACTAGCAGATCTTCTTAAAGGAGAGCAATGTTGCGTGAATCTTATTCCTTTTAATCCTGTTCCTGGGACGTATTTAAGGAGGCCTGAAAAGGAAATTATTGAAGCTTTTAGAAAAATTTTAACAAATCGAGGAATTAGAAATACTTGGCGCTATACTAAAGGAAAGGATATTGCTGCTGCTTGTGGACAACTTGCTTTAAGGAAAGATTTGAGCAAAAAAACTCTTTAGAAATTGGTGAAAACCTAGTATAAGGGGGAGAAAACAGACCCTTATGTTATTATGAGAGCCGCAAGTAAAGTGTCAGTATCTAGAGGAAGTGTACCATTGAAGCTCCCTTTAATTCTAACAATTAGCCGGATTTTCATTAGTCCGATATTCTTAATTTTTTATTTGAAATATCAGAAGTTGGGAATTTCACTGCATGTTCTCCCGTTTATTCTCATTTTCTTACTTGTTCTTTCAGAGCTTTCGGACTTCTTTGATGGCTACCTAGCACGGAAGTTTAACCTTGTGACTGAGCTTGGGAAAATTTTAGATCCCATGGCCGATAGTATTACCCGCTTAACAATTCTCTTGACTTTTACTCAGGGATTTATCAAACTGCCCCTTCTTCTAGTCTTCGTTTTTGTTTATCGTGATGCCATGATAAGCACCCTGCGAACAGTTTGTGCTTTTCGCGGAGTCACTCTCGCTGCTAGAACAAGCGGAAAGGTTAAGGCTGTTCTGCAGGCGATCTCTATTTTTGCCATTCTTATCTTGATGATCCCCTATGCCTGGGGAGCTCTTTCTCTTATCCAACTTCAAGATATTAGCTTGATGATTATTGCAAACGCGGCGATCTATACTGTATTTGCGGGCGCTGAATATATTTGGGCTAACCGAAGCTATATCAAACAGGCGTGGAAAAATTAAGTATTTTAAATCAACTTATCTATATGGGGATTGAAGCTTTATTCCTTGGAGCAGGAATGATAGATCGATAAAGTTCTAGATATTCCTTAGCAGGAACTTTCCAACTCCAATCTCTTGCAAATCCGTTTTTTTGCATAGTGTGCCATTTTTTTTGATCATTTTTATGATGTTCAAAGGCTCTATCAATCGACGAGCGAAGGCTATCGACGGAAGGAAAATCAAAGGTATATCCGTTTCTTTTCTCAATAGAGAGTTCATCGTGGTCAATATCAAATACTGTATCGTTTAGCCCTCCAACTTTCTGAACAATAGGAATGGTTCCATAACGAAGAGCAATCATTTGAGTAAGGCCACAAGGTTCAAAAAGCGAAGGAACTAGAATGCAATCCGCAGCAGCATAAGTCAAATGGGCCAATTTTTCATCAAATAGAAAGTGAAAATGAACATGAGAGTTATCTCGATACCTTTCGGCAAGAGAATGAAACTCTGCTTTTAATTTGGATTCGGGAGTTGATCCCAAAAGAATAAATTTTCCTCCTTTTTCTAACACATATTCAATTCCAAATCGGATCATTTCTGGTCCTTTTTGCTGAACAATTCGTGAGATACAAGTAAAAAGAAGGGCTGGGTCATAATCCATTTTTAGTTTAGAGTAGAGAACTTTTCGATTCTCAAGCTTAGCTTTCTCAACCTCATTAAGATCTTTACCATCAGCCGGGTAATTTTTTTCTATAAAGGGGTCTGTTTCAGGGTTCCAATAACTTGTATCAATCCCATTGAGAATCCCTTGAAGTTTCGTTTTTCTTTGTTTTAAGACACATTCCAGTCCAAAACCCTCTTTCCCTTGAATTTCTTTAGAATAAGTTGGTGAAACTGTTGTCAGAAAATCAGAGTAGACGAGACCTCCTTTTAAGAGATTCAGTTTTTCAGGTTTTGAATGGTCTTGGAGTTTGTCTTGTTTCAAAAGATATTGGGTATGAAGCCCTATACGGTCCAACTTTTCTGGTGAACAAACTCCTTGGTATTTCATGTTATGAATCGTTGTAATGAGCCCTCCGATTTTCAAACCTTGAGGTTGATATATTTCATAGTAAAGAGGAGCTGCAAGTGTTGTTAACCAGTCATGGAGATTTAAGATGTCAGGATGTTTTTCTCGTTTTAAGAGGTATTCCATCGCTGTTTTAGCAAAATAGGTAAAGCGAAGAAGGTCGTCTTCCTCGCCATAAATAACCCCTCTTTTAAAGTAACCAGAGTCTTCATGGGGTTCGATCAAGATAAGGGGAATTCCTTCACATTCCGCAGACCAAATCGTATTTTTACAGGGGGTCATGTTCTCATAAGAGATAAGTCCCTCCATATCGACTTTTAATTGATTCAACTTTTTTCGAGGAATGTGGTCATAGAAAGGGAGGATGACTTCAATTCCCTCCCCCTCTTCTTTCAATGCCTTTGAAAGTCCTTCTGTAACATCTCCAAGACCCCCGACCTTAGCAATCGGAGCAATCTCTGTTGTCAAATGAACAATATAC
>JAUHQH010000120.1 GCA_030408485.1 Candidatus Neptunichlamydia sp.
TGATTAACAAATATGGAGCTGCAACATCAAAAGCTTTTCGTTAGCGCTCATTTGAATTCTTAAAGGAATTTTGTTTAGTAAAGAAAATTTTGGAGCAATATGCTAATAAACGACATCTAAACCGGTATTCGCTAATCCTGAAACAATTGTAATAACATAATTAAGAGCCTACCTTTTTTTGATTTAATCATCTAAGATTTTAAGTGAGAAATTTATTAGACAGTCTACCTTCTAATTTAACCTTAGTTTTTAAGAAGCACTAATTAGGATTTAGGCGTTTGTTTTTCCCATATTTGTAGTCGATACTGATCTTTCCTGGCCCAGAAAAAAAGAGCCATAGGAACATCAACCCATAAAGAACTTCTGGAAGATATAGGAAGTTTTCAAGGGTCATGATTCCCCCATGATGTGCAACACTTGCCGCTCGGTCTATCGCAAGAGCGGTGATCATAATGACAAAAAGAATAAAAGAAACGACTGTCGTTAATAGCCCCACTAAGATTAGAATTCCACAGATCAGCTCTAAGAATGGAACAAAATAACTATTGAATTCTACAAGGGGAATATGAGCATCCTTGAGTGTTTGAAGAAGATTTGCATGTTGTTTTGAATCAAAAATTTTAAAAAATCCTGAGAAGATAAAGAAAACCCCTAAAACAATCCGAACAATAAGAATGGGGAACCATTCGGCTTGGCGTTTATTATATCCTAACTTTGCAAAAAGCTTATACATTACTGGCACCCTTTTTCTTTACCCATAACTTCAATGGAGATTATTGACAACGTTAAAATCTTGAATGTAGTACCAAAATGATAATATCCTAATTCTTCAAAATAGAGGTGTCCTAAAAATAGAGAGGATAAAGGATTGGAGAAATTAGTTGTCATGACAAAAAAAATTAAACCGATGTGGTTTAATAGAAGCAAGTAGAAAAACAAAGGGTAAGCCAAATAAAAACCTCAGGAATGTTTGGGATCAGCGATCGGCACTTTAGAAGGTTATTAAAGGGGTATCGAGAAGAAGGGGTAAATGGGTTACTTTCGAAGAAAAGAGGAAAGCAAAGTAATAGAAAAATTCGAGAGAAGACAAGAGAAGAAACTATTTCTCATCTAAAAAACAGATACCAGGGATTTAGACCTTCTTTTGCAACAGAAAAGCTAAAAGAAGATCTATAGAGAGAGAACTGATCCAAATAGATGGAAGTTCAGAAGGAAAAGAATGACTCAGCTAAGAAGAGCCCTAAAAGAGCTTGATATCGAACTAATCTGCCCAAATTCTCCCCTAAGTCAAAGGGAGAAAAAGCCAGAAAAAGAGCTTGAGAAAATTCTATCATGAAAATCTCTTCGCCACTTCTTATATTATCGTTGATAAATGGTATAAAGTTTTTCCCTTCAGAAAAAAGGCGCCAATTGAGTTGGCGCCTTGTGTTTCTTTTTGATTTCTAATGAGTTGATTAGAAGTCGAAGCGGAATTTTAAGTTTGGACCCTGCACTGAGAAGTCATGATACGGAGTACCACCAATAAGTGTTGTGAATGCAGACCAGTTGATCCAAGTTTGTTGTTCCCAACCAGCTTGGACAGCAAGGTGGTAGTTGTCATCATAGAACCAAGTTTCCCAACGGAGACCTAGCTCAAGCTCACCGACATATTTACAGGTGTAGGTATTACCGTTGTCGATGTTAACAACTCCCCTAGACTTTCCAGAGGTTTTATCATCAATTTTAGCTGTTAAAGTTTGCTTATGGTAGTTTGTCCAAAGGGTAGATAGAGAAAGATCTCCGTAGATACTCCAGCACTTAGACATATACCATGCGATGTTGAAACCACCACGTAATCCAATTCCCCAAACATCGTAATGTTTGTTGAAATGAACTGGTCCAGTTAGGGATTTGATTTTTGATTCCTCTTGATCTTTATATGAGATATCAATTGGATTAGCAGCTTTAGCAGTGATCTTCCAATCGTGGTCTTGCCAGGTTCCTTTAAAACCAATGTGTGGTCTTATAGTAAGAAATTGGCTAAGGTAGAAGTTTCTTCCTAATTCTAGGTCGATCACATTGAAGTGAAGATCCCATTTTCCTTGAATTTCAGAATAACTTCCTCCAAGTGAAATAGCCCCAGGATAGTCAAGGTTTGTACCTTTTTGAGTTTTTGTATTAGAAGGATGTAACCATGTGTATTGAGCATAAACATCCCAACCATCATGCCCCATGTTTAGACCGAGACCAACTTTGAATCCAGGAGCCCAATCTTCACCTGCAGAAGCAATTTTTCCTTTAGAAGGTGATGAGAATACGTCTGCAAGACTTGTTGCTGATACAGCATTTACACCACTTCTTGAAAAAGGTAAACCTTCTTCTGAAGCTTTCCACCAGATGAAATCTGCAGTGATGAAAACGTCAGCACCGTGTGCGACTCTTGGACCTGCAGGAGGAGTAATTTCTCTAAATGTTCCGCGTTGGTACGTTCCTTGCTCAGACTGTGAGCTAGAATCCACGCTAGAACCGTATGTAGAACTACTATCTTGTGTAGTACTATGTGCAAAAGCAGTACTAACGCTTAAGCACAACGCCCCAACTAGAGGCCAGAGTTTTCGAAGTTTCATTTCCATTCTCAATTTTCTCCCTGTTATAGAAATGATAAAATATCAATTACCTTTGTTTTCCCTTTTTACCCGACTTAGTAGCTATAGTGCAAGAGAAAAACTTCTCTTAATTTTTGCTTATATAGATCAGGAAGGGTTTTTTTCTTTTGCTGTCCTCCATGAAACTCTACATTTGAATTCTTTTGCAAGAAAAAAACTAGAATAGAAAAAATATTCTGCCAATCTCTCATCCGATTTCTTAGAAATCAAAGTCTGTTTTTATGGTTAATCTTTGCAAAATTTAAGTTGCCCTGATTTCCTTGCATTGGTGAGAACTTGATGAATTGGTTATGGTTGATCTA
>JAUHQH010000121.1 GCA_030408485.1 Candidatus Neptunichlamydia sp.
TAAATCTAGGCTTATATTGAAATTATTAGATATTTATAAAGGCACTAAAGTCTGAATAGAATGTTTTTATCTATATCTAGATATCTTATGAACAAAAAGCAAAAGCTGTCCTTTACAGATGTGTGCGCAGAATTGAGGAAAATGGGTGTCAACAAACTTGAGGTGGCGAGTCTCAAGCACTTAAAGGCGCTATGAGTTTAGAGATGTTTTGAATTGCGGTTTGAAAAAAACAGAGAGATAGGCTTTAACCTGATCTTTAGCTTTTTTATGGATATCTGCCCCTTCTTCCGTGATAAAATGGCAAAACCCGAACTTTTTCTTTTTTCTCCCGAATCTCATCCTTCCCAGTCTTAGGATTATAGGTCTCAACTTTCTTAACAACCCATCTTGTTTCAAAAATGGGACAGGTCAATGATGAAATTTTCCATATGAGATCCTTTTAAGGAATGAGCAATTCGTGACGACACTATCTTAAGAGTAAGCTAATGTAAGCGCGCGTGCTTGGTCAGCAATCAGAGGATCTGAGCTTCTTTCAAGTTTTGAAGCTTGAGAAAGGGCTTGCTTTTTATACCCAAGAAGAAAAAGAGCTTTTGTCCGATTCAAAAGAGTGGGTTTATGAGCAGGGTCCATCGTCAAAGCTTTTTCTAAAAAATTCAAAGCAGAAAGGTTATTTCCTACTTGGAGATAGATTCCTCCAAGAGTTTGAAAGTCATAAACATTGTCATTGGGCAGAATCGCAAGGACTTCAAAGAACTTCAAAGCGTGTTCATATTTCCCTTGTTTGATAAAAGAGTAGCCTGCAAACCGAATATCTTCAATTTGCTGTTCACTCCATCCTAATAATTCACTCCAATTTGTTTGTGACATGAACCTATCCTTTCTGGTATTGGCTACGGCGTGAGTTGATTTCTATCATCATTGAATCAATAAGTTGAAGATATTCTAAAAGGGCAATCAATGTTTTAGACTCACGCATTTCATCTCCTTCTTCTCGTTCATCTTCCCAAGGATATTCAGACCCTTGGCCTTCTTCTCGTCTTTTTTGACGCGCTTTTTTCGATGCAGTCACTTTATCCTTAATTTTTTCCATTTGGGTAGAGAGAAATTCATCCGATCCTAAAGAAGGAATGGACTGATAAGTAAAAAGACGCATCTTTTGAAGGTTGTACCCACTGGGAGATAGGAGAAGAGCCCAAGGGGCAAATCGTTTGTTAATCTGAAAGAGAGTATCGAATTCGCTTGCAAAGGATGGGTTTGTGACATCGATTGTTGTTTGTCTGGAAATAAAAGGAGATTCTTTGATGAGGGATTTATCAAGAAACTCTTGATCCTGAGCCCAACGAACCGAAGTATCAATTCCTAAGTTATCTATTGTTTTAGCGTCTACCATGTCATTTCTATTTTGCTCTTAGCTCTATTTAATTATACCTTTCCTATGAATTAAGGAAAAGTTCGAAGTCTAGCAAGCTATTTGTGAACAATATTTCCACATATTTCCATTTTTTGCTTTTTATTTATTTTAAGTAACTTATGAAATTTATAAACACAAACATATCCTGTTTTTCGACAAAAAGATTGCTCATTTTGAAAACCAATGATAGGATGTGGAAATAAGTGGAAAAAATGACACAACGATTGTGATGAACATCTTCTTTTTTAACGGATCTACGCACTCAAAGCTTGATGATAAGAATCGTTTTGTCTTGCCGCAACAGATGCGCTATGGCCTTGTGGAAAATGGAAACTTAGAGTTTACCATTGCTCTAGGTCTTGGAGGATCCCTTGCGATTTACAAAAGAAGTGACATCGATCGTATCGCTGAAAAATTCCAAGCAAAACAACATGTTGCAAAGTATCAAAAGTTCTTCACTCTTTTCTTTTCCACTCTCCATCACTGCACATGTGATAAGTTAGGGCGCGTTGTTCTCCCTCCAGTTCTTAAGAAAGCAGCTAAGATCCAAAGTGAAATTGTGATTGCAGGTGTTCTCAATAAGATCGAGATTTGGCCTAAAGAGAAATATGAGCTCGATCTTGAGGCATTCTTAGGAGGGGAAGATGGAAATTTAGCCCAGATGACCGAAGAAGCTTTTGCCCTTTTAGATGAGAATCGTGATGAAGAGCTTCTTCCTTCAATGGCTACTGCAAAGGAAGAAGAGTACGAAACGGTTTAATGAAGCATATTCCGGTCATGTTGCAAGAGAGTTTGGAGATCTTCCAGGGACAAAAACTCTATTCATTTTTTGACGGAACGCTGGGAGCTGGTGGTTTTGCGAGAACTTTAATTGAAGCTCATCCTGAAATTGAGATCTATTATGGATGTGACCAAGATAAGAATGCTTTACAGCTAGCAAAACAGAACCTTAAAGAATTCGAAGGAAAAGTAGAGTTTATTCACTCGAATTTTAGCTTTGTAAAAAAGGTCCTAGAAGAGCGGGGAATAACTCAGGTCGACGGTTTTTTTTTGATTTGGGAGTGTCATCAATGCAATTAGATGAGAAAGAAAGAGGGTTTAGTTTCTTGCGTGAAGGACCATTAGATATGCGTATGGATCCGACAACGGGGATGACAGCCAAAGAAATTGTGAATCATTGGTCAGAGAAAGATCTTGGAAAACTTTTCCAAGAATGTGGTGAAGAACGCCAGTGGAGAAGAGCTGCGCGTGCGATTGTTGAAGCTCGTCGGAAAAAGACCATTGAAACAACAACGGAACTTGCTGAAATTCTCTCTAATTCCATTGGAAGATCAAAAAAGAAGCTTCATCCTGCAACGCTTGTCTTTCAAGCATTAAGAGTCAGTGTGAATCGTGAGTTAGAATCGATAGAAAAAGGGGTTAAAGAAGCGATTCATATTTTAGGCTCTGGAGGGCGCATTGGAGTTCTTTCTTTTCATCGTTTAGAAGATCGTATTGTGAAGAACCTTTTTAGAGCATCTTCCAAGCCGATCAAAAAAATGATGGAAATGAAGGAATCTCACCTGTACCCCATGCTCAAACTTTTAAGCAAAAAGCCACTCATTCCAAGTCTACATGAAGCGCGTACCAATCGAAGAGCTCGGAGTGCCAAATTGCGCGCCTGTGAAAAGATGTAAGGACGCTGAAGATGAGCAAGGGGTTACTCATTCGACTTCTCATCTGTGTCTTTATCTTAGGGGGCTTTCTATACACCTATATCGATAGACAAAATGATTTGACGGAACTCAAAATGGAGATTCCTAAGCTTGCTAAATCTCTGAAGCAATTAGAAGAAGAGAATGCTCATCTTTCGCTAGAAATTCAACGACTAGAAAGTCCTGATCGACTGATCAAGCTTTTGAGGCAAAAAGAATATTCTCACTTAAGGTATCCTTACGTAGATGAAATTGTTAAAGTTGATAGGAATCTTTCTAGGGAGAAGTAATGAAAAATCTTGAATCTAAAGATTTTCGTCGTCTTGTATTTCTTGCGATCATGATGCTCGTATTATTTTGCTTTATCATCTTTCAGTTTTATAAACTTCAAATCATTGAAGGAGCTAAATGGGAAAAGCAAGCTAGGGTGCAACATCAGTTTTCGTTAATAGAACCCTATAAAAGAGGACGTTTTATTGTAACAAGCGAACTGAAAAAAGGACATCCAGATAAAGAAACAGCGCTTGTCTTTGATGTCAAAAAATACCATCTCTTTATTGATCCGATTTCAATTCCCGAAGATTATCGAGAAGATATCTCATTCAAAGTTGGGGAACATCTTTCGCTAGATTGGAAAGAAAAAAACTTCATTCGAAAACAATTTGATAAAAGATCTCGCAGTCGACGTTTAAAGATGTGGGTTACTGAAGAAGAAAAAGAACTCTTGATTTCTTGGTGGCGCCCCTTTGCCCGTTGGAAGAAAATCCCATCGAACGCTCTTTACTTTGAAGAGGATTATCAACGTGCCTATCCTTACGGCAAGCTTTTAGGAAATGTTCTCCATACTGTTAGAGATGACCGAGATGTTGAAACAAAAAAGGCTATTCCTACAGGCGGGCTTGAGCTCACTTTTGACTCCTATTTGCAAGGAAATCCAGGAAAACGCCTTCTCCTCCGTTCTCCAGGCCAAGCTTTAGAAGGAGGACTTCTTGTCAATCATCCAGAAGATGGTGCCGATGTTTACTTAACAATTAACCATTATATCCAAGCTATTGCTGAAGAGGAAATGGAGAGGGCTGTCAAGAATGCCGGTGCAAAAAGTGGTTGGGCAGTGATGATGAACCCAAACACCGGGGAGATTTACGCCTTAGCTCAATACCCATTTTTTGATCCGTCAGAGTACCGCAAATATTACAATGATCCTGAACTTCTCCCCGCAACAAAAGTACATGCCATTACTGACTGCTTTGAGCCAGGATCAACGATGAAACCCATTTCTGTAGCGATTGCTCTCATGGCAAACCATGAATTGATACGACAAGGAAAAGAACCTATCTTTGATCCTAAGGATATGATTCCTATTCATGATGGACATTTTCCTGGGAGGAAGAACCCTATTCGTGATGTTGGAATCCACCGCTATTTAAATATGTATTTAGCAATTCAAAAATCCTCTAACATCTATGTGGCAAAGCTTATCCAACGTGTTGTAGGAACCTTGGGTGATGAATGGTATCGAAAACAGTTAGAAGAGGTCTTTGGTTTCGGTGTTCCAACAGAGATCGAACTCCCTTCAGAAAGTCCGGGATTGTTACCCTCTCCAGCTAGAACCTATGAAAGTGGAAAGATCCAATGGTCCACACCAACTCCTTATTCTTTATCCTTTGGTTATAATCTCTTATCGAATAGTATGCAACTTCTCCGTGCTTATGCGGTCATGATTAATGGGGGGTATTGTGTTAAACCCACCCTTATCAAGAAAATTGTGAAGGATGATCAGGTTGTTTTTGATCATTCTCACCAAGAGTTCGACCAAGTTTTTAATCCTGAAATTAGCCGAGAAATCATTTATGCTTTAAAATCAGTGACTAAACCTGGAGGAGGAGGATGGCGCGCCGATATTCGCGGATATACCGAAGGGGGAAAGTCAGGAACAACGGAGAAGGTCATCAAAGGAATTTATTCGAAGAAGCATCACTATTCAAGCTTTATTGGCTTTACTCCGGCTTCAAAACCAAAGTTTCTTTTATATGTGGCTATTGATGAACCTGAATACCGATACATGCCAGGAATCGGGAAGACCTATTTTGGCGGACAGTGTGCAGCACCAGCTTTTCGGCATATTATGGAAAAAACCTATAAATACTTAGGGATTCCTCCAGATGATCCCTATGGATTCCCTATCGGTCATCCCGATGCAGATCCAGAAAAAGCCGATTGGAGCGAACAAGTAAACATCCTCAAACAACTATATAGTGATTGGAATAGATGAGACGATCCCCTTATGAAATTAAAGAAGTTAGTCAAAGATCTTGATGTTGAGGTAAAAGGGAGTAAGGAAGTGGAAGTGACAGGAATTTCCTCTCACTCGCAATTTATCACTCCCGGAAGCTTATTTATTGCAAAAAAGGGAAAAGCATTTGATGGAAGCGAATTTATTTCCAAAGCTATTGGAACAGGGGCTGTAGCAGTTCTGACTGATATTTATAACCCCTTTCTGCAAGGGGTGGTTCAGATTATTACCTCCGATGTGAATAAACTCGAAGCTCTATTAGCCAAACGGTATTATGAAACCGAGAAACATTCTCTTTATTTGATCGGGATTACTGGAACAAATGGAAAGACAACCACGGCCTATATCATCCATCATCTCATTCCCCACTTTGGTCTCATGGGAACCATTGAAACCATTATGGGTAAACAACGGTTTCAAGCTCAGCTCACAACGGCAGATGTTGTCACGAATCATAAAACCCTTCGCGAGATGGCGAACCAAGGGCTTAAAGGCGCTGTCATGGAAGTCACTTCCCATGCATTAGATCAAAACCGAGTGAAAGAGATTCAGTTCGATTTAGCGATTTTTACAAACCTTTCTCAAGATCATCTCGATTATCACGGGACAATGGATGAGTATTTCAAAGCAAAACTTAAGCTTTTTGAAAAGGCGCACTCTAAAATTTATAACCTAGATGATCCCAGAGCCAAAGAATTTCATGAAGGAACGACCTTTGGGATCCATAACCCTGCAGATCTTCAAGCAAAAAATGTTCAAATTTCCCTAGAAGGAACAACATTTGATCTTCATATGAACGGAAATGTGTTTCCTATGAAAAGTTCGTTGATAGGAGAATATAACGTTTACAATGTATTAGCGGCGATAGCAGCAGGTCTTAAAAAAGGGGAGCGTTTATCGACGCTTCAAAAAAGATTGGTCACGTTTCCTGGAGTGCCTGGGAGATTAGAACGGATTGAGAACCCGAAAGGAATTCATCTCTTTGTCGATTTTGCTCACACCCCCGGAGCCCTTTCAAATGTTCTCAAGACATTGCATCCTTTTAAAACGGGGCGATTGATTACAGTTTTTGGGTGTGGAGGAGAAAGAGACCGAGATAAACGACCAAAGATGAGTGCAGCAGCAGAAGAGTATTCCGATCAACTGATCATTACTTCTGATAACCCTCGTTCGGAAGACCCTGAATCGATTTATAAAGAGATGGCAGCAGGACTTTCTAGAGAAGCGATCATAGAGATGGATCGCCGCTCAGCAATTGAGAAGGGAATTTTTATGGCTAAAGAAAATGATATTGTATTGATTGCTGGAAGAGGGCATGAGCCCTTCCAGAA
Organism: Candidatus Neptunichlamydia sp.; assembly: GCA_030408485.1. Taxonomy (GTDB): domain Bacteria; phylum Chlamydiota; class Chlamydiia; order Chlamydiales; family Simkaniaceae; genus Neptunichlamydia. Next base: position 6,730 of record JAUHQH010000121.1, read on the forward strand.
AATCAAAGGTCGCCTCCTCCCTTTTGATGACCGAGAAATTGCTAAAGTGATTTCCCATTTGACGTCTGAGTCATAAACCGGCTAAAATACTTTCATGCTTAGATTCATAGCACTTTGTATAAAAAGTTGTTGGTGCACTTTGGCCCATCTTTACACTCTCCAAAATCTCCCCTTGTTGCATTGTCGATTTTAGGAGAGCAAAATTGAGCAAAAATTTGGACGCAAATTTCACTAACAACTTTTTATACAAAGTACTCGTTTTATTCATTTGTTTAGGATCTCCCTCGGTGACCTCCTGCTCGCATGACTTTGGGATAGATGCAGAGAATTACCTTGCGGCAAATGCTCCGATAAAAACCTCCAATAAGCAACTGATTGTCATCGACCCCGGACATGGAGGTTTCGATATTGGTGCAACGGTTAAATCGGTACAAGAAAAAGCGCTGACCCTTAAAACAGCAACACTTGTTAAACAATATCTCCATCAAAGAGGATACCGCGTTATTCTCACGCGAAGTCGAGATGGTTTCATCTCTCTTACTAAGCGGACCAATATTGCCAACGATACAAAGAGTACAGTCTTTGTCAGTATCCATTACAATGCGTTTAAAAATCCTCAAGCAAAGGGAATCGAGGTTTATTATTATAATCGGGGATCTAAGTGGAGACAAAATGCTTCAAAGAAGCTAGCCCAGCTTATTCTTGATAGGATGGTCGCTTCAACTGGAGCAAAAAATCGCGGAGTAAAAACGGGTAATTTTCATGTGATTCGCGAAACGAATATGCCTGCGATTCTTATTGAAGGAGGATTTATCACCAATCCACAAGAGCATTCCAATCTTTCCGATCAAAAATATGTAGAGAAGATGGCTCTATCAATTGCCAATGCTATTGAAAAGTATTTAAGAACTTGAGTGCAGTAGATGTCTTACACAAATCAGATTTGAGTAAGACATTATTGATTGTAAACGGCTCCGATAAATTGCCTACTTCTCTCCAACCAATAAGGAAGACTGTTGAAAGTTGGAAGAGGATAATTAGACGAAGTGATGGAGTTTTGTGCGCAAAATAAAGGAGCTAGAAACAGGCAATAGTAATGGGAGTTCTACTGATGTGACCGGTTTCTATTGGATAAGATCCAGCTGTTATGTTCCTCTATTTATAAAAGGGGAAAGGAGTGATCAAGTGTCCTTCCAAAATCTGTGGAACAGAATATGGGGAGCCTAGACTTTTTAAAAGTGGATGATTCACTATCATTTAACCTAAAAGTCGCTCGTCTTGACACCTCTAAAAGGATTCCCTCTCTCAGCGGGAATTGGTGGAGAGGCTTCATTTTTCTTGGCAAAAAGACAAAAAATATATTAGACTTTACCCCAATTTAATAAAGTAGGTCTCATGCCCAATCATTCATCAACAGATAAGAATTACTGGAAAGGTCAAGAATTTGAAAACGAACTCCATGAAGAGTTAAAGCAAATATTTAGAAAGAGATTCGTGGTTAGAAAAAACGTTTCCTTTAGAGATAAGCCAATAAGGGAAGATCTTAATGATGTCTCTTATACACATCTGACGCTGCTGAAGAAGAGGATAGTGAAGATCTAGGTGGTCGAGGTAACATTAAAAAAAAATACAGAGTATAATGAGA
>JAUHQH010000122.1 GCA_030408485.1 Candidatus Neptunichlamydia sp.
AATTAAGACTGAAGCTGAGATGCCCTGTCTCATTTGTAACAAACGTATCCAAAAAAAAATTGTCATTTCTTCTTTTTATCACACAGAAGAAGTTGCAAATATTAAAGGGCACATTTACGATTATACAGATCTCATTAAAGAAGCAGTTTTACTAGAAGTCCCTTCTTTTGTAGAATGTATGGGAAACTGCCCCAAGCGGGCTGAATTAAAGAATTATTTAGATAAAGGGGAAACTCAATTTCCCTTTGCAGACCTCAAATAGGAGTAGAACAGTGGCAGTCCCACGTAATCGACATTCAAACGCGCGAAAAAATAGTAAACGTGCACACCATGCAAAAAAAGAGAAACATATTTCAAGTTGCTCAAACTGCGGAAAAATGCACCTCCCTCACCGTATGTGTCCTTTCTGTGGATACTACGGAGGACGTCCATTCCTATCGGAAGAAACGACAGAATAAAGTTCCAACAATTGGAATTGATTTCTTGAGTAGGGATTTGAAAAGCCCCGACCATATCCTCGAAACTCTCCATGTTCTCTATTCAGAGATTAACACCTCCTTTTGCCTGACACTCTTTGCTACACCAGAGATGACAACACCTATTGAAGCTTTCCGCAAAGCTCAAGGGATTCAAAGAATATGAACTTGAAGCTATACCATTTATCAAAAAAAAGAGGAAAGAAGTCTCGTCTCCTATTTCAACCAAGAGCCGAGATATATTCTAGACGGTATCATATACCTCAAGAAAATAGAGCCATTATGGAAATATTTGAATTTTGTCAGGTGTTAAGAGAGTTTGCTCGAGTCCTTGAACTTGAAATAGATTGTTGAATAATGTATGATTGGAGTTTGCGAAATCTGACATGCACTGGTGAAACCGATGAAAGAAATCCTTCTAAATGTGATCTCTAAGGAAACACGATGCGCAATATTAAAGTTTGGAAAACTTCAAGATCTGATTATTGAGCGAAAATCTAATCGACAACTCACTGGTAATATTTACCGTGGAGAAGTCATCAATATTCTGCACAATATTCAATCAGCTTTTATTGCTATCAACGAAGGAGAAAACGGCTTTATTCATATCAGCGATATCGTTGAGAATACTCAGAAATTCCAAGAAATGTTTGATATGGAGTTTGAGTGGGATTGCAACGTGAGCTCTATTAAAACTCGTGAACTAAAAGATGCTGACATCTCAAAGTTCATGGAGATCGGACATCCCGTTCTTGTTCAAGTTGTTAAAGAACCTATTGGTTCAAAAGGGGCTCGCCTTACTTCAAATATAACAATTCCTGGCCGCTATCTTGTTCTCCTCCCTAATGCTCCACATCGAGGGGTATCGAGAAAAATTACAGACCGTTCTGAAAGGGATAGGCTAAAAAAAATCATCCATGCTTTTGAAATGCCTCAAAAGATGGGATTGATCTGCCGGACTGCGAGTATAAGTGCTTCTACAGATGAGCTCATTGCTGAAGCTACAAAGCTTTTAGCAACATGGGAAAAAATTCAGGAAGACTTTAAAAAAGCAGAAGAACCCTCTTGTCTTTATAGAGAATCTGATCTCGTAAAAAAAGCCGTTCTTAAAGCAATCAATAAAAAGTTTACGCGGATGCTTGTCGACGACTATAAGACCTATCAATACTGTCGTCAAATCTATAACCGTTACAAGGGCGACCATGTCCTAAAGCTTGAATGTTATCGAGATAAAATTCCGATGTTCGATCGTTTTGCTGTAGAAAATGAAATTGAGAGGTGCTTAAGACGAAAAATTTGGCTTCAGAGTGGTGGATACCTCTTTTTTGACAAAACCGAAGCCATGTATACGATTGATGTAAACTCTGGAAGAAGCACCTCTTCGAATGAAAATATCGATGCAGAAGAAACTCTTGTACGCATCAATATGGAAGCCGCTGAGGAAATTGCTCGCCAACTCTGCATTCGGAATATTGGAGGACTTGTTATTTGTGACTTTATCGATATGAGATATCGTAGAAACCAAAGAAGAGTTCTCGATACATTAAAAGAGGCTATGAAAGAAGACGCTGCTAAATGTACGATTTTAGGAATGAGTGACTTTGGACTCGTAGAAATGACACGTCAACGAACAAGAGAGTCATTAATCCAGACCCTTTTTGTCCATTGTCCTTATTGCACCGGAAAAGGAATGATCAGAAACTTCGAAAGTACCTCTATAGAGATCGAGCGAGCCATTAAAAAACTCATGGCTATGTATAAAGAGCACCAAGTAGAACTGGTTGTACATCCTCAAATGTACGACTTCCTTTCCAAGGGTGATTTAAAACTTCTTTTAAAACTTGCTAAAAAATGGAAAGGTGAAATTTCCTTTAGAAAGAATGACGAGCTTCATTTGAATGGTTTTGAATTTTATTCTCTTGCTGATGGACAAAAAATTGAATGGTAAAATCGAAAAGCTTTTAGAAAAAATCGAGGATCTTGCTTCTTCGAAAGCGATTCCAAAAAAATATCCCCAAATTTTTCGGGAATTTTTGGATAGTTACCAAGAAGTCATCATTGAGCATGGAGAAGATCCAGAAAACTACATAGAGATCTTCGATACTTTTATTGAACTTGTTAAAGATGGGTTTAAAAAACCCTTTACTTTCGAACCTTACCACGAAAAAATCCATGCTCCTTTTGACTATTATAAATTCGGAATTGATTTTCTCCGTCCTCTAGTTCACCTCCCTAATTCCACTGTATCGGGTGCGATTAACCTTGAATGCATCGAATCTTTCCTTAAAAAGAAGGAAAACGTCATTCTTTTTGCTAACCATCAAATCGAAGCCGATCCTCAAGCTATCAGCATCCTCCTTGAGAAAATGCATCCTAAATTTGCAGAACAGCTTATTTTTGTTGCCGGAACACGTGTTACATCTGATCCTTTAGCAATCCCATTTAGTATGGGACGGAATCTTCTCTGCATTCATTCGAAAAAATATATCGATAATCCTCCGGAACAAAAGCATGAAAAACAAATGCATAACAAACGGACAATGGAACGGATGGTTGAACTTCTTTCTGAAGGAGGACACGCTATTTATGTTGCACCAAGCGGAGGAAGAGATCGAGCAAATGCTGAAGGAGTCATTGAGGTCGCTCCTTTTGATCCTCAAAGCATTGAAATGTTCTATCTTATGGCACAAAAAGGAAAAACTCCTACCCATTTTTTCCCCCTTGCTCTTTCAACCTACCACCTTCTTCCTCCCCCTGAAACAACAGATGTAGAATTAGGAGAAATACGCCTTACGCGTGGAGGAGCTATCCATCTCCATTTTGGAGAAGAAGTAAATATGGAGAACTTTCCCGGAGTTGAGGAAACAACAGATAAAAAAGACAAAAGACGTATTCGAGCAGAATATCTATGGAACTGTGTGAAACAGGAATACGAAAAATTTCCCAAATAGTTTTATATTGTCATGAAAAATAAAGAACCTGTACTTTAATGATTTAAGATCACCCAAATAATTGTGAGAAAAATATGAAAATTCTGATCCTCTCTTTAGTCTGTGCAACCTCTCTTATTTGGGCAGATAGCCCCAAAGGATATAAAGAAGTCCAAGATCAGTGCGAGCTAAAAATCCTGACCCGCTCCCTTTCCGAAAGGAAAACAGCAAAGATTCGCCTTAATAATGGCCTTGAAGCTTACCTAATCTCTGACCCCAAAGCCAATCAATCTGCCGCGGCCCTTTCGATGGAAGTCGGCTCTTGGAATGACGACCCTCAATATATGGGAATTGCCCACTTTTTAGAACATCTTCTCTTTATGGGTTCAAAAACTTATCCTGAAGAAAATTCCTATGACAAACAAGTTTGGGACAATGGAGGGACTTTAAATGCATATACCGCTCCAGATCGGACCGTTTATATTTTCTCGGTTAATAACGATTCCTTCTTAACAACTCTAGATATGTTTTCCCACATGTTTACCGATCCCCTCTTTAACCCTTCAGGGATTAAAAGAGAGCTTCATGCTGTCGATCAAGAGCATGATAAGAACATTGAAAGCGATCGATCTCGTCTTTGGATGGTTTTTAAAGAAACAGGCAACCCTAACCACCCTAATGCCCTTTTTAGCACAGGAAATGCAGAAACACTTGGAGAGATTCCACAAAAAGAAGTCAAGCGCTGGCATAAAAACAATTACAGCTCTGATCGTGCTCACCTTGTCCTGTACTCTACTCTCCCAATCGAAGAACTAAAAACTCAAACTGCTCGTCTTTTCTCCTCTGTTCCTCAATCATCGAACTCGATTACCTCCTCAAAAGAAAAACTTTTTTCAGAAAGACAAGAAGGGAATATCATAGCGGTGAAACCTTTCAAAGATCTCCGTTCCCTTTCAATCGAATGGGAGCTTTCTCATGAGTATCTGCAGAATCTCGACAACAAAGCGCATAACCTTTTAGGATACATCTTTGGAGGACGTCATGCTTCAAGTCTCTATACCCAACTTAAAAACGAAGGGCTTATTGAAGATATCTCTTCAGGAATGATGCGTGCAGGCAAAGAAACGGCCCTTTTTTCCATCAGCTTTGACCTCACTCTTCAAGGAGCTAAACAATTTGAAGTTGTCATAGAAAGGTGCTTCCAGACGCTAAACTCTTTGAAAGCTAGTAGCATTCCCTTCTATATCTTCAATGAAATGAAAACAATGGCAAAAATCGACTACGAATTTCAATCGAGAATGACTCCTTATACTTTTGTTCAAAACCATGCTCATAATCTTATTGATGAGCCACTAGAAACTTACCCTTTAAAAACAACTCTTCATACAACTTATGATGGTGAAGAAACTCAAAAATTTTTAACAAATCTCACACCTGAAAGTGCAGCTTATTTTCTGATCGCACCGCCAGACCTGACAGGAATTCATCCTGATAAAGAGGAAACCTGGACGGGTGCTGAATATGCGATCCGAAAAATCTCAACAGAGACCTTAACAGCTTGGAACACACTTCCTCCTCATCCCAACATCACTCTTCCTGAACAAAATCACTTCATTCCAGGCAACCTAAAACTCGTTAAAAATCAAGGAGATGGCACCATTCATGTCACCCCACGTCCTGAAAAACTCGTCGAAAATGATCGAGGAACTCTATATTTTTGGGAAGATACACAATACCAAGTTCCTGAGATTTCATGGATCTTCAATGTTTATACTCCATTAATTGATGGAACCGCTCGCCAAATCGTTCTCTTTGATCTCTTTTCCTATACCTTAGATGAGAAACTTGCCCCTATCCTCTCTTATGCAGAGCCTGCATCATTAGGAATGAGTTGTCATGCTAGTGACATGAAATTTTCTCTTCAAATCAATGGCTATAGCGAAAAAGCACCTCTATTGCTAAATGAAATACTAAATAAACTTAAAGACTGTAAAATGACCAAAGAAGAGTTCAAGCTCTATTGTGCTGCACTCAAGAGTAACTATGCTAATGTTGGGAAAGCCATGCCAGTGCTCCAAGGTATTGAGATTTACCAAAACCTCCTTTTTAATAATGCTCCCAAACACCTAGAAAAGATTGCAACTCTTCAGAATCTTACCTATGAAGATTATCTTTCTTTTGCAGATAACTTTTTGGATGATTGCTACTTAGAAGCTCTCTTTGCAGGAAATATGACAGAGAAAGAGGCTCATCAAACATGGACAATCATTCATGAAAAACTTGGAGCCAATCCTTATCCTAAGAAGAATCATGAGAAAAAACAAATGCTAACACTCTCAGCTTCCCAAGGACCTTATAAAATTCCTGCGCAAACAGAAAGTCTTGGGAATGCCGCTATTCTTATCATTCAACAAGGAGCGATGACCGTCGCTAAAAAAGCTTCTCACTCAATTTTAGGAACCGCTTTACAAGAAGACTTCTTTGATACACTTCGGACAAAACAACAAACTGCCTATATTGCAAAAGCGATGAGTGCAGAAGAAGAAGAACAGCTTTATAATCTCTTCCTTGTTCAGTCAACTTCACATCAACCAGATGAGCTGATTGCTCGGTTTGAACTCTTTTTAGAGACCTATATCAAAGATTTTGAAACAGTCCTCTCAGAAGGACGGTTTGAGCTGATTAAAAGTAATGTGATTACCCTTTTAGAAACCCCTCCTACAAATTTAAGGCAAATGGCCAGCCAACTCCATACCCTAGCTTTTACTTACAAAGGAGATTTTGAACGACGAGAAAAATTGATTGCGGCTCTAAAAGAGCTTTCTTATGAAGACTTTAAGAAAGACACCAACACATTCCTTTCTCGCAAAAATCCGAAAAGAATCGCCATTATGCTTGAAGGAAAGCAGTCTGATAGAAAAGCTTTTCGGTATGAAGGGATTACTGCTGAAAACTTAAAAATGGAAAGCACATACATTTCTCTTCCTTAATTGAAGTATAGAAAGCCCAGACAACTTTGTTGTCACCAAGCGCAAGGGAAACCAACAAAAGGGTTTATTGGGGCAATCCTTTCAGGAAATCATCTCCGGATTGGGAAAGGAGGATCAATTGCTATTGATAAGGATAATAACAATAATAACTCCTCAAATCTTTCCCAAATATCAGAATAGATTTTAACCTATCTTTAAGTGATCATTCTCTTCCCCTCCTCGCAACAATTATGCTAAGCAAGTTCAGAATAATAGAAAGACCTGTTCTTCCAGATTTTTTTCAACATTCCCACTCAGTTAGCGAATTTTCTTGCGGATAAATCAACAGTTATTAAAAAATAAAGAGGATCTAAATGGAGAAGACTAATAA
>JAUHQH010000123.1 GCA_030408485.1 Candidatus Neptunichlamydia sp.
GAGATGTGTATAAGAGACAGGATAAATGGTATAAGTCTCACGTTGAAGTAAATCCGATCTACCCAAAAATAGGCGTACTTTTTATCTGAAAGGTCTCGTTTGTACCACTCTTTGTATACTTCTTCCCAGCATTGAGTCAGTCTAGAAATATTGGTTGCAGATAATCCTCTAGAATGCTCTCCTAAGGTGGCAGAGAGCTTTACTCATATTTCCAGTTCTTAAGATAAAGAGTTGAGATCAAAGCATCAACCTCGGTGTTCTCCTCATATATTTTGGCAAGATAGCACTGCTAAACGTCTCACCCTTAACTCGATGATTCTTTGTTTTCAACGGATCGACTCCTGTCTGAATTTCTCTTTCTGGAAGACATCCACTCATTGTAATGACTCTACGACCTTGTTCATTTTTTACACTACAAAATTGTTTTATGAACTCTTCTACTTCATTTTCAATTACAATTTCTTCAAGAGTTTGCTGAAATTCCGTTTTTTATTCATACTTTTCCATGAGCGTACTTCCTTATTTTTATGGAAAGTTTTCAATCTTCCTAAGAGTATGCTCTTTTATGCTCAAATACAACTTTCGGTTATACCTCATAGATAGGTGTATTTATTGGTGAGGTAATCGATATAGGGTTTAGGAGAAAGGGGATGCCCGGTTGCTTTCTCAATAAGGGCAAGAGGAGGGAGTTCTCGGCCATAACGGTGGATTTTTTCCTGCAGAAAATGACGGATAAATGAGAGGTCACCTCCAGAAATTCTTTTCTCAAAATCAGGATATTCCTTTTTGAACGTTTCAAAAAGTTGTCCAGCATATAGATTTCCCAAAGCATAAGTCGGAAAATAGCCGACCAATCCACATGACCAATGGACATCTTGAAGACATCCTTCCCGATCTGTTTTTGGAACAATTCCTAGCGATTCTTTGATTTTCTCATTCCAGATTTTGGGAAGGTCCTTGAGGTTTATAGATTCAGTAAGAAACTCTTTTTCGATTTCATAACGAATGATGATATGAAGAATATAGGTCACTTCATCAGCAAAGACCCGAATCAAGGAGGGCTTTACTTGATTGATTGCAGAATAGTATTGATCAATTGAAATTCCTTTTAGTTCTTTGGGAAACAACTGATGAAGTTTTGAAAGGAGATACTCGGTAAAGCAGCGACTTTTCCCAATAAAACATTCCCACCATCTAGACTGACTTTCATGAATTGCAATCGAACAATAAGCTCCAAGTGGGGTTCCAAAATCTTCAGGAGGAAGACCGAGTTCATATAGGGCATGTCCTCCTTCATGCATGACGGCTGAGAGGTTTGTAAAAAAAGCTGTTGTTGAAGTAAAGGTTGTCAAACGAACATCAGTGGGGTGGACCCCCAAACAAAAGGGATGAGCAGAGGTATCGAGACGTGATTTCTGTGGGTCAACCCTCATTTCTTTCAGAAGATCTTTGCAAAACTCCATCTGTTTATCAATGGGGAAAAAAGTGGAAAGAAAGGAATGATCTTTTGCCTTAGCTTTAGAAAGCTTCTGTGTAAGTTCGGTAAGGAATGGCTTAAGCTCTCCAAATAAAACATCCAGCTTTTGAGTGGTCATTTCTGGTTCATAGAGGTCGAGCAAAGCATCATAGGGGTGGTCTTTATAGCCGAGGAGTTTGGCTTTTTCTTGGTTGAGTTTTACAATTGTTTCTAGATGAGGTAGAAATGTTTCAAAGGTATTATCAGCTTTAGCTTTTTGCCATGCATGAGCCCCTTCAGAGTTGGCTTTAGCATATTTTTTCACGAATACGCTGGGGAGTTTTGTATTCTTTAAAAGCTCTTTTCTAAATTCTTTTAAAGAACTTTTCTTTCGTTCATCAAGGGAATTGGAGGGAATATTTCCTGTCTTCAGATCAATCAGTTTTTCTAGAGCTTTTTTGAAGGAGTCGCTCGTTTTTTCTTTGTGAGTTAAAGCGGATAGGAGTTCGATCTGGCTCGCTCGAAAGGAAGCTCCATCCATAGGCATTTTTGTTTCTTGATCCCATTCAAGAAGGGTTAAGATAGAAGAG
>JAUHQH010000124.1 GCA_030408485.1 Candidatus Neptunichlamydia sp.
AGATGTGTATAAGAGACAGCATCATGATTTTCCTTCCAGAAAGCCCTCGCTATTTGATCAATATCGGCGAACAAAAACGGGCGTTTAATATCCTGAAAAAACTGCGTGCAACAGAAGAACATGCAAACCTTGAAATTTCTCATATTGAAAAAATAAGAAACACAAGAAAACCTCATTGGTCTGAACTCTTCTCAAAGAAAGTACGTCCCGCTCTTTTGGCAGGAGTCAGTGTCACAATCATCCAACAAATTACAGGAGTCAATACAATTATTTACTACGCCCCAACCATTTTTAAATTTGCGGGAGTGGGCTCTAATAAGACAGCGCTTCTTGCAACAACATGGGTGGGAATCATCAATGTTTTAATGACATTCGTTGCGATTTATCTTTTGGATAAAGTGGGACGGAAACCCCTTCTCTTTTTTGGTCTTGGAGGAATGACCATCAGTCTGATTGTCCTAGGGATTGGTTTTGATCAAACCGTTTCCAAGGAGTCTGTTGGAATGATGGCTCTTATCTGTCTTTTTGTTTACATCGCTTCTTTTGCTTATAGTTTAGGCCCAATCGGATGGCTCCTAAATTCGGAGATCTATCCACTCCATATTCGCGGTAAGGCAATGGGAATTGCCACCTGTGCAAATTGGGTTTCTAATTTTATTATCACAGCAACATTTCTCAACCTTATCAACATTTTTGGAAAGGGGGGAACCTTTTGGCTTTACGGAGGCATTGGAATCCTAGGAATCTTCTTTATTTGGCGTCTCGTTCCAGAAACTAAAGGAAAGTCCTTAGAAGAAATTGAGGATTTCTGGAAGTAGTTTACATGAGATTATCCCACTAATAAATATCTCATTGAGGTTTTTCATCGATGATAACAAAGTCCTCTTGAAGTGGCGATGTGACTTCAACCTTCCCACCTTCATGAATATAAACATCATATTCAAGACGGACACCAAACTCTCCTGGCAAATAAATTCCCGGCTCTATAGAAAAACATGTTCTAGGAATTAAAGGACGGTGATCATCGGTTTCTATGCAATCAAGATTTGCTCCTGGTCCATGATTCACTGTATGAATATTATGTCCCGTCCGATGCGTGAAGTAACCTCCATACCCTCCTTCATCAATCACTCTACGGACAACTGCATCCACTTCTCCTCCTTGGATCTCTTTCCCTTCTGAATACCGTTTGATAATATGATCTGTTCCTGTTTTTTGAGCTTTACAGACTAATGAAAAAACCTCTTGCTGTTTTGTTGTAGGTTTATCCGCTGCAACACCCATTCGGGTGATATCAGCAAATACAGCATGAGGAAGGTCTTTTTTACACCACAAGTCGATTAAGATTAGATCACCCTTTTTAATCGGGCTATTTTTTTCTTCCGTAGGGATATAATGAGGATCTGCTGCGTTTCCATTCACTCCACAAATCGGTTCACCTTCTGTGACGCACCCTTCTTTTTCAAATTGCTCAAGGATGAATTGTTGGACCTGATATTCATTGATGAGCTTCTCAGAAGTCAAATGATTTTTAATCAAGTCCCAAGCACCCTCTACAGTCCTTTCTAAAACCTTAGAGGCCTCCTTATGTAGATGATATTGCTCATCACTCCAAAGACAAGTAAAAGTTTGTAAAAATGGAGCTGAGCTGACGACTTTTACCCCATAACTGCGAATTAAATCAACCAACCCTCCATCGATGACAGAAACGGTAGGAATTGATTGATTGGGGGAATACTCCATGGCTACTGTGCTTATTCCACGAAGGGTTTCACTAAGAAGGTGATGGAGTTCCTTCCAAGCAAAGTAGGATTTTTTTTCTCCTGGAAGGAGGTCTAAATTGTGCGCTTCAATCTTATGGACAATCTTCTGAGGAGTTCCTTCTGCTGGAATAAAGTAAAAACAACGTCTCGTCATCAAAACTTCGGGAGGAATTTGCATCACTGAAAGAGCTAAGGGATTGCTCCCATGAAAGTCATAAAGAAGCCAGCCATCGATTTTATAAAATTGAAGTTGTTTTTGAACCTCTTGAATATTCATGAATTGATCCAGTCTTTAATGATACACACATTGGATGAGAGCAGAAGCTGCCACCACCTTTAAGGTTTGATAAGGTTCCTCAAGAATCTTTAATAAAAACGGAATGGAGGTTTTATCTCCTATATGTCCGAGTGCTCCTAGGATATTTATTTTCATCTCACGATCTACAAGATAATAGTCTTCTTGTAGAATTTCAATCGCCTCAGTCTCTCCCCCTGATAAGGCTAAAGCAAGAGCCGCTTGGACCCGAATGGTCTTATCTTCTTCTTTTAGAAGACCCCGAAGAATATCAAAAGCATCATCTCCCCCTTCTTCAAGAAGGGTTATAGAAGCAGCATACGTGACTCCAAACACATCTTGGGTCAAAAAGCTCTTAACAGCTTCTTCTGCTTGAGGATGCTTTAATGCAGCAAGCATCCCAAGAATTTCTAAACGGGTTAAATGATCAACCATCGTAGGATATTGAGGGACTTGTGGAATATGACAAATCTTAGAGGGAGTCAGAACTTCAAAGAGAGGGTTTTGAGATGAATCCCACATCACTTTTCCTTTTCTAAGCATTAGAAAGGTATAGAGAACATCAGAGAGTCTTCGATCATCTCCTCCTTGACCTATTGCCCCAAGAGCAAGATTTGATTTCACAAAAGGATCAGGAGTAATCGTTAGAACTTCTTCTCCTAATCGCTCTCCTACAAGACTCATTCTTCCTAATACAAATGCCGCTAATCGACGCGTAGACTCATCTGTGGAATAAACCCATTTACGTACAATTTGCAATGCTGTTTCAGGAGCGTACCTCGAAACAATCCATGCTGCAGTTAATGAAACAGGAGGGTTGGGATCCTCAGTTAAATCAATGATTTTTGATAGAACTTCAGGGTTTAATGTTTTTAACCCTAAAAAATTCAAAGTATTTAGAGCAGCAACTCTCACATCTGAACAAGGATCTTTGAGGAGCTTTTCGACAGTAAAAGATTTTTCCTTTAGGTCTAGATGAGCAACTATTTGGCAAGCTAGATGGCGGAGCCCTGCTCGCTTTGATTCCGATAGTTTTAGAAGTTCCTCTTCCCCTACTTCATCATAGGTGTTTACAAGAGAAGCGATTGCTGCTCCTTTTTCTTCTGCAGTCGTTCGCGAATGGACGATAATACGCTTTAAAGGTTCTTTGACTTCTTTAACTTCCATAGCCCCAAGCGCCTGAATAATTTCTAAACGAACAAACCATACTTTCTCAGAAACTAGTAGCCGCTTTAAGGCATCGATGATTCTTCCATCGCGGTAGCGAGGAGAAAGTTTAACCGCCATACTACGGAGGACTGCATTAGAGGAATTCAGCTCTCTGAGAAGCATTTCTGTGAATCTAACATCATCGGTGTAGTAAGCGCTCATAAGTGATGCAATACTGACGATAAATTGAGAGGAATTTTCAAAACATCCGATGACACCCCATGCTAGGGTTTCAATAAGATCAGAGTCTTGTTCTTTATTATCTAGGTTATTTGAATAGGAAATTGCTTCAGTATCTTTTCCACTTTCTGATAAGGCTCTGATATAGGCTTTTTTTAACCCCTCGGAATCGGGATAAACCTGTAAACTCTCCTCACACTCTTTCTGGGCAGAGGAATAATCATGGATCAAAAGATGAGAATAAACTCTTTTTATATACCCATCGCAAGACAAAAGTTGTCTTTTGTCTCTATCAACAGAAGCCTCAAAATTTTTGTTCTCGCTCGCGCCTTGCCTTTTGGCAATGGTCACTAGCTCCAAACACAAATTATGAGGGTCTCCTTGGCAAACTCCCAATTTTTGTCTCACAATGGGAATCGCCTCGTTCTCCGAAGTCGAAAGAATTGAAAAGCAAAGTACTAGTACACTCAGAAATCTCATGCCATATCGCCAAGGGATTTTCCACCAATTAAATGAAAATGGAGGTGAAAAACCGATTGTCCTGCCTTAGTTCCAATATTTGTCAGGAATCGATAATTGTCTGCAACATCAAATTTCTTGGCTAGGTCTTGTGCTACATGGATGACTTCTTGAATGATTGAAAGATCTTCTTTAGGAACCTCTTGAAGACTTGGGTATTCTTTTTTGAGAATCAAAAGAAGGTGCACAGGGGCTTTAGGATTAATATCTTTGATAACAATTATCCTTTCATTTTCATAGACTTTATCTGCAGGAAGATCCCCTTTAATAATCTTTCCAAAGATCGTGCTCATTTTTTCCTCCCATGAATGTAGTCTAATGCTTTAAGAGCATCTTCTTTTGTTTCCCAAACTGAAATGAAGCATCCTTTGTGGCAAAAAATAGCTCCGAGAATTCCCGATTTTTTCTTGAGCTCGCCATCTATAAGACCCGCCCATTCTTTTGGCATTGGCACACGTACTTGCATCCGCTTGTCATAACTAGGAGGAATTCCTCTAAGCTTCCACTGATCACCAGTGGGCATTATAATGAACTCAGCAGGATGCCTCTCTCCTCCAAGTTCAAAAAAGGATTCAATCCAGGGCATAGATTCTTCAAAAATCATCACTCTTTCTTGTTTTTTCATGACGGCTTGAATCTTGCCGCGACATTCTTGAATATAGTGACATTTTTCTAAAAGGCGCTTTAAGTGACCGAGACAAAAATCAAGGGCTTGAAAAAATGCAGCATTAAAGACTTTTGCACTCGAATCATGACGAACAGGGACAAAGTTTGCAATCAAGGAAGAAAAAGAACAGTGCCCCACCATAAGTACTGCTTTTCCATTATCAATTGCATCTACTCCCATCACAAGTGAGCGATTGAAATAGTTGTAGAGTTTCTCGTCGATGACCTTTTCGTCTTTGAGGTATTTTAAGATCATTCCAGCGCTGCTTAAAGAGCCGTTATAATCTAATTGATGATGATCAAACCGTTTAATTTTAGGCTCGTAAACCCCTCCCACATCGCAAACATACTCACAACTACTTAACTCTTTTAAACTACGGCTTCGAACAATTTCTTCTTTATCAATAATGCCAAAGAGAAGTAAAAGAGCACATGCGGTCACTTCATCAGCATGAAAGCTCCCATCGTG
>JAUHQH010000125.1 GCA_030408485.1 Candidatus Neptunichlamydia sp.
GAGATGTGTATAAGAGACAGAGATTCCCGAGGATCACCAAGCATTTGAAATGGTTTTTCATTGAAACATACTAGCAGGATAGCCTTTGCTATAGCTTTCTTCATATAAATCTATACAGAAATTCAGAGCTGACGCTAGGATGCACCAGCTTTTAATTTGCCATGGCTTTATTTCGTGAAATTTTTTCATAGCGGAATGCATATTCTAGAGCTTCATTTATTGTAAAATTAACTTTTAAGGACATAAGAGGTTCACTTAAATAATTGGTATCTATGAGATCAAAAACCACCTCTCTTTCAAAGGAAAATTTAGTTTGTAGGTGGTGGCTCATGGAGCCCTCTCTTAGCTTAGCGTACCCACTGATTCCTTGTTCTAGGAAGAAGTCGGCGAAATACCTTGGTAGGTTCGAATAGTCCACCTTGATGCAAATAAAACATAACTGCATTTGCCTTTTTTTCTACTTCTGAGAAACACTTCAATAGATCATTATAGATGACTCCTGCTTGGTCATTACTTCTTTTAAGTTCAAAGTTATTGACACGAAATTGCCATCTAGAAATATCTTTATTTAGTTGCTGTATCAATTCTCCCTTAGCGGGCTCCTCATCCTGTTCATCATAGGTACCCACAATATTTCCTGTAGAATTCCAAGTCACAACGTCAAAATCAACATAAGGATCATCAAGCTCAAAGTCCTCATAAAAATCATCTTCAGAGATGTTTCCTTTCATTGGACCATTGAGATTAGAGTTTCCGAGGAGCATAGACACTCCACTAGCCAGTTGTGTAAAACCGTCCGACTGCATTGTAGATGGCAATGTATCCATAAGAGCAACTTCTAATCCAGCTTTCATTATCCTTAATTGTATATGTGGAAAGCTTTTAAGAGATGTACCCATTATCATTCATGCATTCCATAGAACGCAGTTATAATCTCCTATAGGCTCTTTTGCTAAACCCTTTAATCCTATATGTCCTTGAAAGAATTCATTTAAAGAATACAGTTGATTTTGGAGTTGCATGCGATTACTAAAAACTGGCCATTTGGTTTGTGTCTTCAGATTATCGACAAACTTGGACATTGGTATTGTGTGTGTTTTTCCTTCAGGAAAAACGGTATGATAGGTTCCTACTAATCTTTGCTCGTTTTCATACCCCTTTCCTTTAGAATCTAGATAATAAATCTGCTTTTTCTTCCTATCTAAAATAATACCTATAGCATGTCCTGCGATAAGGATCTTACCAAGGCCAATACTTAGAACTCCTCCACAGAGATAGCAAAATGGAGAGCCTTCATTTGTAATCCAACCACTTACTTGCTCAAGAAGATGCTTATAATCTGGTTTAATACAGCCTTATCTTTTTGTTCAGATGGAACAGGATAGGACTTATCTTCCCCCCAAAGTATCCTTGAGAGACTCTTCTGGGAATGTGTAGGACAACCAAAAGGGAGAGAAAAAGAAGCTCCTACCAACATCTCTGCAACATTAGACGGCTGGATTGCAACTGATTCATCTAATAATGCCCAGCCCTTAGACGTGCCATTTATCGCTGAGTTCTTATCGCCTCTCTTTATTTCTTCAGTCTTTTCTTTTTCAAGACTAATAACGTTATTTGTAAAAACCTTATACACGACTGCTTCTTGATTTGCTGAGAGGGGGGTCATTTCCTTCTTTAGTACAGGATTCTCACCACTCATACTTTTACTTTCATCATCTTCATTTTGCGCTAGAAGGTTTTTTCCGAAGATATACAAAATAACAGCTGTACCAATGGTTGATACAAAAGAGGTTCCCAGATGCGCCATATTGATCGACTTTACGATATCGCTCTTATTAAATGCCCCGTACAGGACTGCTAGTGCTCCTATAGCTTTTATAGCTCTCTTCGTTGTTAGCACCGCTATAGCTCTTATGGAGTCCTTCTCAGAAGGGTTCTCATAGAAAATAGCAGATGCTGCAACATGTGATGCAAGGAGGACTCCATAAGGTATGGTTGTCTTGGATAGAAATGCTACCTGACGATTCTTCCATAGGACGCTAATAGTTGCCATGCTGATGAAAGATTCTAGGAGAAGGGTGTTTTTTGAATTTCCTAAAAATGCTTGATAATTGTGTGTCATGGGTTCCCCTTCTTTCCTTGTAAAAAAAGAATTTTCTCATAAAACAAGTATTTAAGTCCACGTGTAAAATGTTTAAGAGTAGTCACTTAGAAGATAGATAAAAATTCATTTTACATGATCATAATAAAATTTCTATCTATAAATGCATACTCTCTTTTTTCTAAGCTGACAAAAGACTGTGTGGTCAGGAATATTATCTTTAAGGTTAAACCCACAAAACCATCGAGCGGCATTATTTTCTTGGATAAAGAAGCTTCTAGTTCTCTATCGCTGCAGCTCTCCATGAACTGCAGCGATAAGCATTTGAATAATCGAAGCAGCCCATACCCTTTATGGGATTTTTTTTTCCAATCTTTTTTGAGTCTTTTCTCCACAAAGTTAAGAGACCAGATCTTGGCAACCTTATAGTAAGTGTGGTTTTCTGGAACTAAATCGTCTAGGCAAATCATCTCAAGTTGTTCCATCGGGCTCCTCATTTTTTTAAAAAAGCTTAAATTATTTTAGAAAATTAAGGCTAGTTCTCAACACTCCCTCAAAGAGGAGACCGCAGTTGAAATTAGAGTTCAAGACAAGGAGGGGTCGTTGCTAAGGTCTATACATTTGATGCTAAGGAAGACTTTAGAGCAAAAACATCACACGTTACTCAAGGGACTTATCTCCTCAATGAGTGCTCTGCACAATCCATTGATGGTATTCATCCTTTGATGTAAGGAGCTCAGACTCCTCTGGATGAGTAAGGGTTATCTCAAAAAGATACCCTTCCCCCTCTGGGAATTTATTCATTAAAGAAGGATCTTTTTTCACCTTTTCATTAACACCGATTATTTTCCCAGAAACAGGGCTATAGATATCTGCAGCAGCTTTTGTTGATTCTAAAACAGCTACCTCTTCTCCTACCTTGATTTCTTGTCCCACTTTAGGGAGCTCTACATAAACAATCTCTCCCAGCTCTTTTTGAGCATGAGTAGAGATACCAACACGTCCTTTCCCCTCATTTATATCAATCCATTCATGTGTTTCTGCAAATTTTTTCATTTTTTCTCCGATAAAATTAATGACGCCCAAAGGGCGGGGTGTTTTTCTATGTGGAAGAAATCGGAGGAAAGGTTGAAGTGCTGTTTCTCTCCATTTTTCTTCTGAAACCGATAGGTAAACCCTAACCGCTTAAATTCCAAAGGATCATAGCCATATAGTGTTTCTTTAGGAACTTCAATCTCCATTAAATATGAACTCCGCTTGACGGTTGTTTTTATAGAAAAAAGTGATGGATCAGCGAGTGGATGACTATCATCTCCTCGAAATCGGGTCATTTCTACCCCTTTTTCCTCCTCGGGATAGAAAATAAAATGATGACAAAAGCGGGTGATCACATTCGAGTTTTTTAAATCCCGAGTGTCGATGAAGAGTTCTAGAAAATCTCCTTTTTCAATGGCGAGTTTAACACCCACCTCAAAAAAAAGACCTGTTGGACTCCACAAAAGTGAAACCTTTGCTAAATACTCTTCGCCAGTTAACCCTGATCCATCCGGCAATGTTCCTTTTTTAAAGGAACGTTTTTTATCTCCTCTCGGAATAGCTACACGAACATCAAAAAAAGCAGCGGGGCTTAAAGGTTTAAGTTCTTTCAGGACTGTCATGACTGATGTGAAGGGCTTGTTTTTCTTTTAACTTTTTAAGAAAATCACTCATCAAATACTGCTTTGCTTCTTTCGAGAGAATCAATTGACCTTGTTTCATTTCTTTTGAAAAATTACTATTGGGTACTAACTTCTCTTTGAGTTGGAAGAATTGGAGTTGCTCTTCTTCGTTTAAAAGTACTTCAGACCAACTTCCTGCGACCATTGCAAAGACATCTGATGTGAACCAAAAACTCTTCTCATGATTTTTAAAAACTGTTTCTCTCTTTACAAGGTTCCATTGAGAGTGAAGCTCTCGTTTTTGGGGAAGTTTTCCCTCAGAGACTTCTTGATCTCCTTTTTCTAGAAAGTGACTTTCATCTCCGACTTTTCTTACTTCTTGCTCAGCAATCACCATATAAGGGAAAAGACGGTACTTTGGATAAAAACTATCTACATTCTCGTGACGTTCTTCTAATAGCATTGCCCCTAATTTTGAAACTTCAGTATCAATCGCTTCTAAGGTATCTGAGTAAAGGATTCTACCAATTTCGCTCTTTACTTCTTCAACGGGCTTCCATTCGTTCTTTTCTGTTTTAAAGACTCCTGGATTCTTGGACCGAACTTGAGAATAAACACCCTTTAAATGGTTTTCTAAAAGAGCATCAAGAATTCCCCTTTCATTGGCTTCTTCAAAAGTAAGAACAGCTTTAGCTAAATCCCGATCCAGAATATGGAACCGATAGTATGTCTCGTCATCAGCTGTATAGACTTCTAAAGATCGTCTGGCCTCAATTGCAGCTTTGTCTTGCTCTAGATCTCCTTTAAGAGCAGCGACTCTGAAGAGCTCAAGAAGATCCTCTCCTTCATATGGAAAGTTTTTGCCTCCAGGGGAAACACTGACCTGTTTCGTCACTGGATGCTTTTGACTTAATGCTTCTTCTATCCATTCTGGATGCACTTCAACGATTTTTCCGATCGAAAATTTATCAATTTTTTGTCTAATCTCTGGATCCATTTCTTCTAAGACTGCAAAATGCTCTTCCAGATTAGTTCCTTTTTTTAAAGCAAGTTGCGGAAACTGCTTTTCTAAAAGCTCATAGTTATCTTTTTCAAGTTGCCACTCCCACATTTCCTTGATACTAACATTGAGAGCTACCTCACTTTTCTGAACCTCAGCGATTTCTACTAAAAACCGCTCTTCAATAAGCTCTGGGCAGTTTTTTTCAATCTCACTGATGGAAGCAAAATTTTGCGGTAAAAGGAGTCCATGTTTTCGATTTTCCATGACTTGATCCAAGTAATATTCAAGCTTCATCAAAGCTGAAAAATCTTTAAGCTCTAAAGCTTTTGGCAGGTGATATAAGTCAATTTCTGCTGTTTTTGAAGCAAATCCGTAAAACATTTGGTAAACATGGGGATCAACAAAGACTGCTCCTCCCACATCTTCAAATAAACGTCTAAATAACATGACTTTTTTCCATAAGCTCACGGCATCTTTTTCTCGCATTCCTAAATTGCGCAATTGTTGCTGCCAAAGATTTGCCACCTCTTCTTGTGCCACATCAACTTTTCGCATTTGGATTTGAAGCGACTCATACCCTTTTCGGATAAGATCAACACGAGCTTCCCCATAAGTAACCTTATATCCCTGTTGTTTAGCATAGGCTGCTGCATTGAGAATAAATTGTGCACTAAGATCTAGAAAACGGGGACCGAACCAATCTTGAGTTGAACGGCACTGAAAAAGGTTAAGGTTAGCTCTTGGAAGTGCTGGATCAGGTTGAATCCAATCATATTGCTTTTCTTGGAACATTAAATATTCACGCAAGATATGAGCGGGGAAAGCAGCTTCTCCTAAGTAGAGATCAACAAGTAGAGAGAATATCTCAGGAGTCATCTCATTGGCTTCTTCTAAAAACCGTTCTAAGTTTACCTTTTGCGCAGGAAGCGCTTGTCCCCATAAATTTTTCACACTAATAAAAGGAGCGGTTGGATGAACATAGGGGTGATAGTTTTTGTGATGTTCCATTTTTTCTTGAAGTTCTTCTTTTAGATCTTCGAAATAGGCATTCACTAAAAGGGCTCCTATCCCTGCTCCCATGAGATCTTTTCGAACCACTCCATCGTTAAAGAAATTCGGCATGATTCCTTTTTCTGCCAAAGTTATATCACTCCGATCACTCCCAATAAAGCGGATCATTTGATCCACCTCATTCCTCATCATTTTTGAACCATCCACTGCATGTCCAATACACCGATCTTTTACCTGTTGGGGTTGATTAATCGTTTGATGAGTTCCAAAAAAAGAAAAAGAGATCACAATAACGACTGCGATCACTACAAAAAAATACCGTTGATACCTACGAAAAAAATCTAACATGCCACTTTTCCAGTCATTAAAAAACAAGCCATCGTAACAAACTTTTATCTTTCACGCAATATAGAGAAGGCTGGCATCTTAACACCTGACAAAATAAGAGGGATTATAGCTGCTCAAATCTTATTTTTAAATTTTGTCAGATGTTAAGGGATGATATCCTAAAAAAAAATTGACTTCAAATCTAAGGAGGTTAGGATGAAAATATGGTAAGGGAAAGTTTAAGCCAGCGGATCATTTTAGCTGTTATCAGCTGTGTTGCAGCAATAGGGGGCTTCCTTTTTGGATATGATACTGGGGTCATTTCAGGTGCTATCCTCTATATTAAACAAGAATATGCTCTATCTATTATTCAAGAGGAACTGATCATTAGCATGGTTTCTCTTGGGGCTATTTTAGGAGCCATTTCCGGAGGACCTCTATGTGATAAATTAGGAAGAAAGAAAATTGTCCTCTCATCAAGCCTTATTTTCATCATTAGCGCCATTGGTCTTTCCCTTGCAGGATCGGTGAATGGAATTATTGGATGGCGCTTTCTCGTTGGATGTGCAATTGGGATCTGCTCAGCAACAGCTCCCCTATATATTGCTGAACTATCGCCTCGGGATATCCGAGGGGGTCTTGTAACTATTAACCAACTATTTATTACTATTGGAATTTTAGGTTCCTATCTCATTGGGTTTCTTTTTGTAGAGTCCCAATCCTGGAGAATCATGTTTGTTATCGCAGGAATTCCAGCAGCCATTCAGTTCCTCATCATGATTTTCTTTCCAGAAAGCCCTCGCTATTTGATCAA
>JAUHQH010000126.1 GCA_030408485.1 Candidatus Neptunichlamydia sp.
GAGATGTGTATAAGAGACAGACATTAGAACACTGCTTTAGAATAAGGAGAGGTTAATTGGGGGAAATATGGCAAAAGAACGGAAAGAAGTAGAGATTGATGATCAATGGGATGTTGCTTCCCTCTACCTTAGTTTAGAGGCTTGGAAAAAAGATTTTTCAGAACTCACTAAGGGTCGCACAGAAAAAAGGTGTTGGCCTCAGTTAGGTAGTTATCAAGGAAAAATTGGAGAAGATTCTGAAGAGCTCGCCTCTCTTCTAGACGATGCCTTAGAGATCAAACGTCGCCTTTATAAACTCTATACTTATGCACACCTTCGTCATGATGAAGATGTTGCAAATGGAACTTATAAAGAGGCTTATGATAAAATTTCCCTTCTTTACTACGATTTTCAAAATGAGACTTCTTGGGTTCAACCTGAAATCCTCCAACTTCCAGAGAAAACATTAGAAACCTACTTGAAGGATGCTAAGCTTGAAAGTCACCATATCTACCTCAAAAAACTGTCAGTTCTTAAACCTCATACATTGTCTGCTGATAAAGAATATCTCCTCTCACTTGCGGGAAAAGCGCTTCAAGCTCCTCAAAAAACCTTTGAAGCTTTTAACAATGCAGATCTTAAATTTGGCATGATTAAAGATGAAAAGAGTGAACAATTAGAGTTGACTCATGGGTCTTATGGTCTTTACATTCAGTCTAAAGATCGCACATTGCGTAAAAACGCTGTTTTCGGATTGTATCGCCGGTTTCAAGAATTTGAAAACACAGTTGTAGAGTTGCTCAATGGTCAGATACAAAGAGATATTTTTGAAGCAAAAGCGCGCGATTACACTTCGTCATTGCACGCAGCATTGACTCCTCATCAAATTGACCCAGAGGTTTATCATAACCTCATTGCGACAGTGAGAAAGAATCTTCCAGTCTTACACCGGTATGTCTCTTTGAGAAAAAAGTTTCTTGGTTATGAAAAGCTCCATTTTTATGATCTTTATGTACCGCTAATCACAAAATTTGAAAAACACTATTCCTATCCTGAAGCTGTTCAACTTGTTCTCAACGCTGTTAAGCCACTGGGGAACGAGTATCGCCAAATTTTAGAAAAAGGGCTTGGTGAAGAGCGGTGGGTTGATCGGTACGAAAATGCAAGAAAACGTTCAGGGGCTTATTCGAGTGGCTGCTATGATAGTATTCCTTATATTCTCATGAATTACAATGGAACTTTGCGAGATGTTATGACTTTGGCTCATGAATCTGGGCATAGCCTCCATTCTCATTATAGTAATAAACACCAACCCTTTCAATATTCGGACTATCCAATTTTTGTTGCAGAAGTGGCTTCAATGTTCAATGAGGAGCTTCTCTTCAGATATCTCATGGAGAACGCCACAACATCAGGAGAAAGATGTTATCTTCTTAATCAAAAAATTGATGACATTCGTGCAACACTCTTTAGGCAAACCCAATTTGCCGAGTTTGAGTTGCTGACCCATACATTAGCAGAAAAGGGGATTCCTCTAACTGCTGCCTCGCTTAAGGGAATTTATCGGAAGTTAAATGAAGACTATTATGGTCCTGATTTAGTGGTTGATCCCGAAATAGAGGTTGAATTCTTGCGAATTCCCCATTTTTATACGGGCTTTTATGTTTATCAATATGCAACTGGAGTTAGTGCTGCGAATGCTTTGATTGAAAGGCTTATGAAGGAAGGGGATGAAGCGCGAGAAGATTATCTGAAATTTCTCTCTTCGGGATCATCAAAATATCCCGTTGAACTTCTTGAAATAGCAGGAGTTAATATGAGAGAAAGTTCTCCAATCCAAACATTAATCGACCGCTTTAGTGAGCTTGTTAATGAATTTGAAGAGGAATTTTTAACTTGCTGACAAAATAGGAAGAGGAGTTATCAATAAGGGTAAGAATGGAATCAAAAAATAAGTTGAAAAAATCTTTTATTATTCTTAACGACAAAGGGCTTCATACACGTCCTGCGACAGAGCTCGTTAAGTGCGCTTCTGCGTTTGAATCACAGATTTTCTTGGTCTACCAGGGGCTCAACGTAAATGCAAAATGCCTTTTGAGTATTCTTATGTTAGCTGTAACTCGAGGAGCTAAGATCGAGATTGATGCTGAAGGGATTGATGCTGAAGATGCTGTTGCAGCAATTATTGAATTAGCAAGTGCTAAATTCAATATCCAATAGAGTTTCTTATAGGACTCGATGAATCTACCCTAACAGGTTTATTCATCGATTGGAATCGTTTTGTCGAAAACTTCCCTTGTGCAGTAGATGGGAATATCGTTTTCAAGAGCAAGTGTCAGACAGTCACTGGGGCGCGCATCAATTTCTAAGATATTTCTTAGTCCATCGCTCTCCTGTTCAATGAAGAGGCGTGCAAAGTATAGAGTATCTCGAACATCGGTAATGACGACTTGAAGAAGGTTGATATTGAGAGTATTAAAGACCGAGTTAATGAGGTCGTAGGTATAAGGGCGGGGTTTTATTTGATCCGCAAGATGCATTTTAAGGTTCTGCCCCACATGAGGAGAGGTATAGATTGCAAACTGCTTCTGTTGTGTTCCTAAAATGAAGACAGTGTGATTCTGTGATTGTAAGATCTTATTGAACTGTATAGGAATAAGCTCGAAGTCCATGTTTCCCTCCGGATACATGTACCATTTAAGAGACTCAGAGATTTTCTCGATAAAATTACTTTTGGAGATCAAAACTAACCACATATTGGTAAGTGAGATCGAAAAAGAAGTTTTAGCTGAGAATGTCAAGCCTCATTCTGCACATTATTTTTCAGAAACGGTACTAGCTTCATTATAGAATAATTAGGACCAATGATCAACCGTTCCGTCACTCTTGCCGACAATCACGCGGCCAGCTAAGTTGAAGAAAAACCCTGTTTCTAAGACACCTGGAATTCGAATAAGTTTTTCATGATCACTTTCTGGATCTTCTCGAAGGGATTCAAAATGAATGTCATAGATCATATTTCCATTATCTGTAATGAAAGGACCATCCTTATTATGCTCACGAAGAGTACCATGGAATCCTAACTTTCGGATTTTTTCGATGATTGCTCCGTGAGCAAAGGGAAGAATTTCAACTGGTAGGTCATGCTTACCCAGCTTTTCTACAACTTTATCTTCATCCACAATGACCACCATCTCTTTACTAATATTTGCAAGGATCTTTTCACGAAGAAGAGCTCCCCCACCTCCCTTGGTCATCTGCTTTTCTAAATTGATTTCATCCGCACCATCAACAGTCACATCAGCAGTTGTGATCGTATCAATATCTGCAAAGGGAATCCCTCCCTCTTTTGCTTGATTTTCAGAGGAAATAGAACTGCATACAGCTTGAATAGAGAGTCCTGCTTTTATACGTTCGATTAATCGGTTAATGAAATGAAAGACAGTTGAGCCTGTCCCCAAACCTAAGACCATCCCACTTTCTACTAATTCTGCAGCCGCATAACCCGCTGCTTTTTTCATATTTTCATTCATTAAGATTTATCTTCTCAGAGGGAAACATTCAGCGCAAGATTTTTATACTTTTCTTTTTGGTTTAAGTTATGCAATGCTTGAGGTGGTGTGGAAAAAGGGATGAATGTCAAAATACAGCGAGGGAAAAAACTCGCAGAAGAAAGTGAAAAAACAAAAAAGACAAGAGAAAAACTTCGGAGGCGACTTGACGAAATGGATCAGGGAATTACGCCACAAGCTTTAAAACGTAAATTTTCTGAAATCCATTGTTGGATTGCCCGTCATGCCTCAGAGCGGATTGTTATCCGAACAAAATCCATTTCTCTTTTCGATGAAAATCGAAATGCAGCTAATTTGAGTCAGAAAGTTAATGCTGTCACTGATCGGCTGAAAAAAAGAGGTTTCTTGAGGATCAGTTAAGTAAGAAAGTCTCTCTTTCTCCTATTTCGCATAGGAGAAAGTTTTCTTATGGAAATCATTGCAAGAATTCCTCAATTGTTGAGATAATGCTATTACCATTTATCAGAAATAACATGACAAATCGTCTTGAAGACTTATATGTATGGATAATGTGATAGATTTTTTAGAAAAACGGGGCTTTATCGATAATATAACTAGCGATGGGCTCAAAGAAAGAGTGAATAAACCTCTCAAAGCCTACATTGGTTTTGACCCTACTGCTAATAGCCTGCATTTAGGAAACCTAGTGGGGATTATTGCCTTAGCTTGGCTTGAGAAGTTTGGTCATTCTCCAGTGGTTTTACTTGGAGGTGCGACCGGAAAAATTGGTGACCCTTCAGGGAAAAGTACAGAGCGACCCCTCCTTACTCATGAAACGCTTCAGAAAAATGTTGAGGGTATCCGAAAGCAATTGCAGAGATGCTTAAAAAACCCTATGATCTTGAACAATGATGATTGGCTCACAAGCTATGGCCTTGTCGATTTTCTGAGAGATGTTGGAAAGCATTTTCGTGTGGGTCCCATGCTTGGAAAAGATAGTGTTAGGAGTCGTTTTCAATCTGAAGAAGGAATTAGTTTTACAGAGTTTTCTTATCAAGTTTTGCAAGGATATGACTTTTACTATCTCTCTGAAAAAGAAGATGTGATTATGCAGATGGGTGGGAGTGATCAATGGGGGAATATCACTGCTGGAATGGAATTAACACGGAAGCTTTCTGGAAAAACAATCTATGGGATGACGTTTCCCTTATTGACCAGTAGTGATGGTGCAAAGTTTGGAAAAAGTGAAGAAGGAGCTATTTGGCTTGATCCTGAAAAAACTTCTCCTTACCAGTTTTATCAATATTTAGTTCGTGTGAGTGATGAAGATGTCATTAAGTTGATGAAAATGTTTACATTTATGGAGCTTGAAGAGATCGAGACTTTTGAAAAAGGAATTCAATCGGGAAATTTCATTCCAAATGCTGCCCAAAAAAGGTTGGCAGAAGAGGTCACTCGCTTTGTTCATGGGGAAGATGGATTCAGAATTGCATTAAAAGTCACAGAAGCAGCGGCGCCAGGTTCTAAAGGAAGTCTAGACCCAGGAGTTCTTGAAGAAATTGCTAAAGACATGCCACATCTTCTGATGAAGACTCAAGATGTCATTGATAGAACATATGCTGATGTTGCAGCTAAGTCAGGACTTTTAATGAGTAAAACAGAAGGAAATCGAATCATTAAAAATGGGGGAGCTTATCTTAATAATGAAACTGTCTCTTATACACATCT
>JAUHQH010000127.1 GCA_030408485.1 Candidatus Neptunichlamydia sp.
CAGATGTGTATAAGAGACAGATTTATGATTTAGCAATCAAAGCGCTAAAGCGCTAACTAATCCCTTGACCCTCATTCTCAAAATCGTTATAATGAAGGTAGAATTTAATCCACCTCTATGGAGGAAGCAATGAAAAAGATTAATCAAAAGATTCTTAGTATCCCCCCTTACATCTCCACTTCTTGGAAGAATATCAACACTCTCCATATGAAAGAGATCGAGGGAAAGCCTATCTTGGTCATTGCTCTCCACAATGGGACATCCATCGATATTCCTGGTCTAAAAAAAACTTTGGTAGAAGAAATTTTTGAAGCCCACTCAAAGTATGTCGAACAAGAAACAAAGGAGTCCCAAGTCGAATCTTTAAAGGCGTATGAACCTTCTAAAAATTCAGATGTTTCTTTTTCTTTTGGGTTACCATTTCAGATGGATGGAGGAAACTCCTCTTTTAATCCTACTTCATTTCTTGAACATAACCCAAGTCAAGCCGATACTCCTGAAATACCTCCTGAAGTGATTGAGAAAATTACTTCGATTACAAAAGCTTTAGGAATGGACGTGGAACAAATGAACATTCCAAAAGCTGAACCGCACTGTAATTGCCCTTATTGCCAAATTGCTCGTATTATCCAAGGCTCATCTGACGCTTTTGAAGAAGAAATTTCTGATGAAGATCTGAAGTTTCGTGATTGGAATATCAAACAAGAAGGAGATAAGCTTTATGTAGTTTCCAATCCGTTAAATACGGAAGAACACTATCAAGTTTACCTTGGTAATCCGATTGGCTGTACATGTGGCAAGAAAAACTGTGAACATGTTCGCACTGTTTTAAACAGTTAATTTTTCCTAGCCTTTAAACTGAAAGTCTTCTAGAATAAGAAGCTAGATTGTTTCTTATTTAAGGAGTAGAATATGTCAAAAGCATTTGCTTTGATTACATCAGTAATTGCAGGAGCTCTTCCAGTCCTTGCATTTACAGATGCAACCCCACCTGTTGACCCATCGATTACATCTGTCGGACAAATGCACACCCAAAAGGGTTCTCACTTTAAATCTTTCACAGGAAAAATTATTGGAAACAATGTCCGGATGCGTACAGCTGCTGGTTTAGATAGCCATATTATCTCAGAGCTTTCCAAAAATGACTACGTTGTTGTAAGAGGTGAGAGTGGTGAGTTTTATGCTGTTGAAGCACCCAACGATTTAAAAGCCTACATCTTCCGTGGATTTATCATTGATGGTGTTGTTGAAGGCAATCGTATTAATATCCGCCTTGCTCCTGATAGAGATGCACCCATTATTGGACATTATAGCACAGGACATTCTATCGATGGAAAAATCTGTGATGGTAATAACAAATGGCTAGAAATTGAGATCCCTCAAGAATCTCAATTTTACGTTGCAAAAGAGTATATTGAGTATGCTGGAAAACCTGAACTCAAAGGAGTTCAAGATAGGCGCAAAGCAACCGTCACTCACCTTCTTGAATCGACAAACCTTTTAAGCCAAGGAGAAATGCGCAAAGCCTTCCCGGAAATTGATGTCGATCGCATCACTCACAGTTATCAGTCGATCATTACAGATTATGCAGATTTTCCTAAGTTTGTCACTCAAGCAACAAAAGAGCTCTCTACGATCCAAGAAAATTACTTGCACCGTAAAATTACCTTTTTAGAAGCAAAAGCTTCTAAAATGAGTAAACCAATTTCTTCTGAAGATGTTTATGAAGTTGCCTACCATCCAAGTGAAGCAATTTCCCCTACCGATCGGATGAAGGTTTGGGAGCCTGTAGAAGAAGCTCTTTATCTAAGCTGGTCTTCTATGCATCATGCGAAAACAATGGATGATTTTTATAGCGATCAAAAAATGAAGTGTCAGGCTCTTTCTGGAATCTTAGAGACCTACAAAGAACCTGTGAAGAATAAGCCCGGTGATTTCATTTTAAAAGATCATGATATT
Organism: Candidatus Neptunichlamydia sp.; assembly: GCA_030408485.1. GTDB lineage: Bacteria > Chlamydiota > Chlamydiia > Chlamydiales > Simkaniaceae > Neptunichlamydia. The sequence continues at coordinate 1,960 of JAUHQH010000127.1, forward strand.
ACGATTGCTTATGTTTACAGCACACAAGTCAATCTTGATAATTTCGTTGGAAAGCGAGTAAGCCTCCTCGTTTCACCAAGACCAAATAACAACTTTGCTTTTCCGGCATACTATGTCATCGAAGTGGAGTAATTAAAGAATATAATTACTCCTTCTAAACCCATTCTCGTATGTCGAAAGAGATGTGAGAATGGACTGTTTTTTAACCCATTCATAAAAACTTGTTATGAAGCGAAAACAATCTCTCTCCCAAGCATTCTTGGGGCATATTTGGCTTTTTTGAACTCAATTATACCATTTATCAAAAATAATATAAGCCTAACGTTGAATTAAACCCCAGAACTGACGCATCTATGCTCAAACACAACTTTCAGTTATACCTCCTGATGTTTTCTAGCAAAACCTCAGCTACTTTTTATTGGAATTTTTCTTAAAGTCTTCTTGAATCATTGGATCGGATTTCTGGGTGTTTCGATCGCGCAGAAATCCACGAAAGTCTACAACGTTCAAGGACACGATACACCCTTGATAGGGCGTGATCGACACAAAATTTTTCCTTCTCCAAGCAATTTTATCATGAAAATCTCTCCGCTACTCCTTACATTATTTTTGATAAATGATATTATTTACACCACCTCCTAGGTTTCCCGAAAGAGTCATTCCTATCATTTTTTCTGACCAGTTCTTATTTTAGCTTTTGTCGCACTTCGCCTTCGCAGTCGAATGGGCGGACTATTGTTTTTTGACGCGAGAGCCTGAGGGGCTATCCTCAATGATGAAACCTTGAGATTGAATAAAGACTCGTTGCTTATCAGCCTCCGCCCAATCCTTTGAAGCACGAGTCGCTTGCCGTTTTTCAAAAGCCTCTTGGATCTCAGGAGGAATTTCAACCTCCTTCTCTTGTAGAGGAAGAACTGCCAAGACAGTGCTGAGTTCTTCTAGGAAAGCTAAAACTTTTTCAGCTTCGGATTTTGAAACTTTTTCTTCATCAATCAATGCATTGACTTGCTTGATCATCTCAAATAGAGACGCTAAGGCAACAGAAATGTTCAAATCATCTCCAAGGGCTGCTTTGAAAGAAGTGCGACACTGCTCGATGATTAGATCGAGTGATACTGCCCCATTGCCTTGAACATTCCTTAAGCGATGAACAAAATCAGAAAAACGTGTCAGAGTTTGGCGCGCTGCATTGAGTCCTTCAAAGGTAAAGTTTAGCTGAGTGCGATAGTGAGTGGAAAGGAGAAGATAACGAACTTCTTCTCCAGTATATCCCTTGGCTAAGAGATCTCGAAGGGTATAAAAGTTCCCAAGACTCTTTGACATTTTTTCCCCATCCACAATGAGGTGCTGAGCATGCATCCAATGTCGAACAAAATGCTTTCCACTGCATCCTTCGGATTGAGCAATCTCATTTTCATGATGAGGAAAGATATTATCAACACCACCTATGTGAAGATCGATTGTTTCTCCTAAATAGTGGGTTGCCATTGCAGAGCATTCGATGTGCCAACCAGGACGCCCTTTTCCAAAAGGACTTTCCCAAAAAACATCTTCGTCCCGTTTTTGATCGTAGGGCTTCCATAAGACAAAGTCAGAAGCTGATTCTTTATCATGCTCGTCCTCAGAAACTCTCTCAGAAGCCCCCTCTTTTAAATCCTCAAGTTTTAGATGGGAAAGGCGACCATAAGATGGAAAGTGTTTGGTGCTATAATAAATCCCTCCATCCTTTCCTTTGTAGGCAATCCCTTTTTCAAGGAGGGTTTCAATCATCTCGATCATTTCAGCAATACTATCTGTTGCAGAGCAAACAATCTCTACAGGCTCAATATGGAGTGTTTTAAGATCCTCAAAAAAGGCTTCTTTATAACGCTGAGTATAGGCAGTAAGCGGAATCCCTTCTTCTAATGCTCCTTTAATGGTTTTATCCTCAACATCGGTAAGATTCATCGCTTGAATCAGAGGGAATCCAAAATATTTAATCGTCCGCCGCAAAAGGTCTTCAAAAACATAGGTACGGAGATTCCCTATATGAGCATAGTTGTAGACCGTAGGGCCACAGGTATACATTGTCAGGGACTCTTGTCCCTCGGGAAGTCCGATTAGCTCTTTCGTTCGCGATTCGGTATTATAGAGATTAAGCATGTTTTTCCTCTGTGAGTTCATTCAAGCGGCGCAGTTGGATCTTTCCTGTTCCTGTCATTGGAATTTCATCGATTTGATAACATTCTGCAATCTTGACAATCCGAGCAAATCCGACCTCTTTCAAAACGGTATTTGCGTCTTCTTTTGTCAGGATAAATGTTGTGAAAAGAATAAGGCTAGGTTTATTTCCTTCACAAACGTCAATCGCAAGTTGCGGTTCTTCTTCTGTTTCCTTAATGAGTCCTTTCTCTTTAGCAAATTCTGTCAGTTCTTCTTCTAAAGCAATTAAGCTCACCATTTCCCCGCCAATTTTCACAAAGCGTTTCAGCCTTCCACCTAAAATAAGGGAGCCATCTTCGTCTATCGACCCAATATCGCCACTCCGATACCATTGTTTTCCTTCGATTTCAATAGAGGGGTTGGAAACATCTTTTCCTAAATATCCTGAAAAAACATTGGGACCTTGAATACAGACTTCTCCCTGCTGGTCGTTCGGAATCTTTTCATGGGTCTCTGGATGGATCACACAAAGTTCAACTCCTGGAATAGGTTGTCCCACCCCTTTAGGAACTTTTCCCTGACGATTTAAAGTGACGATCGGTGAGCACTCCGTAATCCCATACCCCTCGATCATTTCTTTATTGCCTCCTAATCGTTTCACATGCTCGAAAAGGGCTTCAGGAGCTTTCTCTGCACCTGTAACAAACAATCTGACATTCTTGAGTTGCCGAAAAGACGCAATCCGAAAGAGATTCTTATAAAAACTCGGAGTCAAACAATGAATCGTAATTTTCCGATAAAAGGAGTCTCGTGCTAGCGCATGTGTATCAGTTGGATCAGGAGAATAAAAAACACGAAGTCCAGTAATCAAAGGAAAAAGCCCTGTAATAGAAAATCCAAATGAATGAAAAGGAGGGAGAACACCATAAAGAATATCGGTTTTATCCACTTGAGCACAAGAAAAGGTGGCTCGATGGTTGCTCAGGATATTTTTATGAGAAAGAGGAACCGCTTTAGGATAATTTTCTGTTCCACTGGTAAAGAGGACCACAGCGGGATCCTCTTCGTTGATTCGATCTATATGAAACCGTTTCATCCATTTTTTCTTTTTTGCTTTTGAAAGGAAGAATCCCGAGAGTTTATCCCAAAGAGAAATCCCCTGCTGGAAATCTTCCATTAAAACAATTTTCTCTTCTAAATCACCCAGTTCGAGTGCTTCAACTCTTTCTAGAAAACGACGCGCGCTGAAAATCTGCTTAAGATTTAATAGATTCACAGCAAATTTCAAGCTCCGCTCTCCAGCAGTCCAATTCAGTACAGCGGGAATTTTTCCTGCGATCAAAATGGATAGAATCATCACATAACAACCGACAGAAGAAGGGAGCATGAGAGCTACATAGTCCCCTTCTAATTTCTGGAATTTCTTTCCTAAGACATGAAGCCCTATCTTCATCTCTTGGTAGCTCAAAACTTTTGTGACATCATCCCCGCACGCCATCGCTTTACCCATTCGATCTGTTGTTTCTAAGAAACACTCAGGAATGGTTTTTCCTTCAGGGTAATGAACTCTAGGACGAAAGCTTTCTTCAGGCCATTCATAGTCTTTAAGATTCTTTGTATCGATTTTCGGTTTAGAAACACTCCGTTCTACCACCAAGACAAACAAATCATGAACCGTTTTGAGGTCTGCAGGATAGGCAGTTTCTACATCATACCGTTGATCTAAAAAAGCATGAACACTTGCCAAGTCTAAAGAATCGAGACCTAAATCTCTTGAGAGATCCATCTCTTCCTTAATCTCTTTCACCTTTGAAAGCTTTTGCAATTCTCTGTAAACATCTTCTCGAATATGATCGGGAATCTTGATCTCTTTGATCGTTTCTCTTTTATTTTCTTTTTTTGTGACTAGAGGAAGATCTTGAGAAAACCGACAATAGGAAACAAGCCGAAGAGGTTCGGAAGCAACAACTTTTTCTTCATCATTAAGGTAACGGTTATACCATTCCTCTAAAAATTGGTTGAGCTCCAATCGTGTTCCTTTATAGGGAAACCCTTCTGGATTGGCTTCAAATGTAATCGTCACCTTTCGACGTGGCATGAAAAAGACTCCATTTTTAAGCGCCTTTTTAACTCCTCGAGAAATCGTTTTCCAAAAATCAGGAGAATTTCCAGTTAAAGCACAGGAAAAAGAACTTCCCCAAAGACCATCTGTTCGTACTAAAACAACTTGAACATCGGGGCAACTTTCCAAAATCGAATGAATAAAGGAGTTTCCTCCCACATTCTCATGTCCTTCTCGCTTTAAATGTCCAGAAGGATAAATCAAGAAGTTTCCCCCTTTTTGAATCGCTTCTGAAACCTTTTTTAAGGATTTTTCAATCTGTCTAATTTTCCAAGAGTTTGCAGAAAGTTCAAAGTTAGGAATCGGAAGAGCACGGACGAGATCCATAAAAAAACGTGCTCCCCTTAAATAGTAAAAATGTTCGATAACCAAAGGTCTAGGGTTAAATATCCGCGCTAAAAGGTTATAAACAGTGAGAGAATCTATTTCAGCTGGATGGTTGGGAAGGAAGAGAATGCCACCCTTTCTCTTTAAATTGAGACAATCGAGTCCCTTAGCCTCAAAAGAGTAGCGAAGAGAGAAGAGCTTAATAATAAGCCATGATCCGATCGCAATAAGTCCCTGGCGCATCCTCGTTTTCTCTCGATTTGGTGAATTTCCTAAGCATACCAGGTTTTTATTTTTTTTCACCACAGAGACCACAGAGACCAAGAACTGTCTCTTATACACATCT
>JAUHQH010000128.1 GCA_030408485.1 Candidatus Neptunichlamydia sp.
CCGCGTCAGATGTGTATAAGAGACAGCTCAATCCCCTAAAAGGGACGAGCTTCTAAACCCTCGAAAAGAATGACCCGTCCGCTTGGCGCAACACCTACAAGAGGTTGGCTGACTCCTATGCAATCATTTAGACAACTTTGGCTCGTGCCCAGGCGACTACTACTTTCCCCTAGCTGAGATACGTAGATTAGGTGATATCTTTTGAAGCTGCTATCTTTTTGCAAAAGGTAGCGGGAACATATTTATTTAGCGCCCTCAACAACATCTCTATGACCTTCAAAACGATAATTTCTACATTTCCACCATCTTCTGTTTCCCTTCTTTTTATTGCCGCATTCGGGACAATGGCTCGAAGTCCCTCTTAACTCAAAACCATTGAAGCTCTCCATGCGAGCTTGTTTTCATTTATAGTTTATATACTCTCAGTCTTTTCCATATTCCCATTTTCTCTGATTGTGTTTTTTCCCTACACTCTTTTTTTCTGACTCCATCAGGATTGCCAACAAAGACTTTAGAAACCGCGTTTTCTTTCCAAAAACCCAATAACTTTTGCCAAAGAAAAGAGAGTTCGCTATCGAGGAATTGCGAAGAATCAGTTTGCAAGCTTTATGTAGGCCATTTGTTACACCTTAAAGAGGCTCACAGTTTTAGACCCTCTGAATTTGATTCTTTCCTAGGGAGAGATGTGTCTAAATAAGCTCGATTATTCAGTTCTCAACAATTAAAAACTACAAAATCTATCAAAAACCGTCTAAAAACACTTATCTTTTACAAACCCAAAACTTTTGTACTCGGAAAGTCTCTAAATCTCTTTAGTTCTAAACAGTTCCTTGATGGATATCATATTGCAGGAGAAGTTTATAATTATTGCTCTGGGAATCAATACCATGGGACAGAAGAAAACACTTGATTTATGGCAAGGAGCAACCGAGAATCATGTGGTCTGCAATGCAATGAGTTTTTATCAAGCCTAGAGCAAATGGTACACCACCTTTTTTAGATGCTTACCTTGGATAAGTCTTTTCAGTTTTATTGAATTCTTTTGGAGAAAAAATCGTTTTAAGACGTAAACTTTAGAGAATGGAACTTTTAGAGATTGATGAATTGGTTGTTAAGCGTTGTGGCCCAATTGGTGGAGAGTTAATGCTTGCAGCCCGCGAGGGACACTTGTGTTTGCAAAAAGACAAAATAATTGAGGGGTGTGTTGAATTAAAGGGGGGTGAAGAGCGATTCGAGGGCTTAGTTGGCAGATGGGGTGATCTTTATTATTTGCAACGTAATTGGGTTCTCGAAGGAGAGGTTGTTCGAAACTTTGTTCGTTTGATGAGAGATGTCAAGTGGATTGACACTGAGGAAAAAGGGAGCTTGAATGAGGGGCAGTATCGAGCGGTTCAGCTGGGACTTAGTGAAGGTGTAACCTGTTTAACTGGCGGACCTGGAACGGGGAAGAGTTATGTCATAGGGGAAATCGTAAGAAGCTTTGGTGGGAGTGTTTGTGTTTGCGCACCGACGGGAAAAGCAGTTTCTCTTTTGAGAGAAAAGCTGGATTGTGAGATCGGAACACTTCATGGGATTTTAGGAATTAAAGGAGGAAAGGATCTTCTTTTTAGCGCAAAGCCGTTAAATTATGAGATGGTCATTGTTGATGAGTGCTCGATGATTGACGTGGGCCTTTGGGCGGCACTTTTAAGAAATATTAAGAATGGAACACGTCTAATTTTAGTTGGAGATCATGATCAACTGCCTCCAGTAGAGGCTGGGACAATTTTTGGGGAGCTGTGTCGTTATATGAGAGAAAAGAAGAAGGGATATGTTCATTTGAATGAATGTATGCGTAGCGATAGCAACGAAATATTAGGAATGGCTGAGGCTGTCAAAAATGGAGCGATGATTGAATATGGAAAGTTGGAAAGAAGGCTCGAGGATTGGAAGAAGGAATTTAAGAAGGGTGGCTTTCGGATTTTATCTTGTTTGAGAAAAGGGGTGTTTGGGGTCGAGGCGATTAATGAATTGATGTGGGGAGAAGAAGAGATTCCTATTATGATCAATCGAACGGACAAACGGATGGGTTTAAGTAATGGTGAAATGGGGGTTTTGCTTAAGAAAAATGAGGGGCATAGTTTAGGAAAAGATGATATTGCTGTTTTTGGGGACCGAGAATTTCCAGCCGTTTTACTTCCAGAATTTGAACTTGCTTATTGTTTATCGGTGCATAAAAGCCAGGGGAGCGAATTTGAGCGCGTTGTTTTATTAGTTCCTAAGGGATCGGAAATTTTTGGGAGAGAGATTTTGTATACAGGTATTACGCGAGCAAAAGAAGCGATAGAGGTGTTGGCGGATGAAGGGGTAGTGGAAAAATGTCTAGAAGGATCTGCAGTAAAAATGTCTGGAACATGGAGGAGGTTATGTGAGCATTAGTTAGTTTGTTTATTTGTTTGATGAGTTCACTAGGAGCTCTTACTCTTGATCAACGAAAAGAGATTATTAAATACAATCAAGGCGCTTTTTTAAGCGGCGTGTTCCATGCCAGGTACATACTCTGTCTCTTATACACATCT
>JAUHQH010000129.1 GCA_030408485.1 Candidatus Neptunichlamydia sp.
GGGAGGGTTTTTCTAAGCGAAAAGCTTTTGAGGTTTTAGCTCCATATTTGTTAATCAGTGGTGCTATTTATATTTTTCATAGACAAGCATTCAAAGCAAACATCATGAGCACTGCTGTATTAGGGACGATTCAACTAGCAATCAGTCAGCTATCTCCTAAGATTGTTGCTTCTCTTTCTCTTATGTTCTCAAAAGATTTTGATCCAGAAGAGGTTGCTTTTGGAAAGGCTGATTGGGAGCGTTTTTTTGGAGAAGTTGGAGATGTTCCTTCTATTCCTGAAGGTATGGCTGAGACTCTTAAAGCTTTATGTCCCTTTAATCCTAGGAAACAAGTAGGAGATACTCATATGCTTGTGCTGATTCCTAAGACAGTGAATAACAAGCCTTTTAACTTGAATTTATTGCACGAACTTATTCAAACTTCCAAACAAGAAAAAGCTAGGGCGAACTTTCACTTGTATTCTGAAAAAGTTAAAGCTGAATTAGGAGAAATCTCACCAGAAAATTCATATTGGGTTTTAATGACAAAAGACGTTATTCCTGGTAGTCAAAATAAGACATACGATTATGAGAAGAAATTAGTTCACACTAAGGGAAAGGGAAGAGGCAGTTATAAGCTTCCAAGTGCAATAGAAGCAGCAGCGAGTATTTTGATGCATTACTTTAAAACAGGTGAACGTCTTTATAGAGAAAATCCTGGGACTTATACACGCTGCCAAGAAACAGTTACAGAGAAAGTTACACAGAAACAATGCCCTGTAATCATTGGGAGCTTCTCTCCTTACGGGCTCAACGTTATCTACTCCTTCGGCTCCAATAGCACGGAGGAGGGCGTGGCGGCTGTCCTCGATACAATCAAGATGTCCATTGAGACTGACTTTTCTTAAAATTTTTTGCAACTGCTGTAATCCTGTATGTGTTCCTTTTCCTAAACGACAGGAAAACGAGTGGAAGATGAAATTTTTATCAAAAACGTCGGTTAAAGTCGAATAAAGCATCTGATGGACCAAACGATCTCTTACACAGGCTTTGCTGATATAGCGCTCTTTAGGATCGAAAACATAAAAATGCTTATACGTACTATGTCTATATTGAAAAGGAACGAGATCCTTATTTCTCTCAATGATACATGGGGTTATACGTCATTTTTTCTATTGTCCCCCTCTTTATAAGGTTCATTTCATTTGCAATAATGACCTTTCCATTTCCCGAAACGTGAACAACTTGAATCTGTTGTTTACTCCCTGAGCAATATTTCAATAAAGTTTGCATCGTCTCATTAGCACACCGCATTAGCTTAATACTTAGTTGCTCAATGACTTTTTTGACGTTTTCAAATTGATCCTTGGGTAAATCGGATAAAGAATCACACCTAAAGGCATTTTTGATGCCTATTGAGAAGTTGAGTTTTAAATGCTTCTTCCTCTTCTATCATTTCTTGAAGCTGCATGGCTTCTAAAGGGCGGATCTTTTCAATTGGCTTTTCTTCGGAAAGAGAAAGCTCTTGGGTCATCTCTTCTTTAGGTATAAATTCCAGAGAGCTCTGCTGGGGAAATTTTTCATCTAAGGGCTAAGGCTTTTGCCCACCGGAGGTTCTCCTCAGCGTCATACCCAAATTCTGCGTCTCTTTCAGGGACATACTTTCGAGGGCCCGGTCGGCAATGAGGTGATACCCAATCGATGCCACTCTGAATAGTCATTACCGAGGATGTCCCAAAAGTAGTTGAAACTAGGATTTGAAAAACGTGGCTCCAGATGCCAGAATGGCAAAAAAAGTATCTTATACCGTCCAATGGTAATAATAGTGCTGGCTAAAATAATCGAAAATATAAACACTACTTTTTATAGGTGCGCTGCTAAGTTTTCCTTTGTATCACTTATCAAGTTTTTTTCAATCATTTCCAGAGGTGTAGTCCTTTTATGTTGCTTTTGGTCATTATCAAGATGATAGCGTTCAGACACTTCTACTAAATCTCCTTCATAAAGGTGAGTTCGTACCCAACCTTCCAAAAATCCCAATGCACGATTATGGGGTGACGATTATTCGCCCTTTGCTTTATGTTTCAGAAAAGGCCATCTATGAATTTGCCAAGCTCAGAGCTCTGCACGGATCACCTGCCAATGCCCTGTAGGACAAGGTTCAAAACGGATGGAAGTCAAAAGACTCCTTAAGGAAACAGAGACTTCCTTTCCGAATGTAGTGACCAATTTGGTGCAGGCGGCCCAAAAATTTGGATCAAAAAAAGCTTTAGAGAAGTGATCTTACTTGCTATTGGTATTTACACTGCGATTTTGTTTCTGATTGGATTTTTATCCTATAAGAAACATCAAACAGCAAGCGACTTTATTATTGGCGCGCGCTCTCTAAATTATTGGCTAACCGCTATGGCTGCTCATGCAAGCGATATGAGTTCTTGGCTGTTTTTAGGATTCCCTGCTGTCATTTTTGTCGGAGGCTTTTTTAATGTTTGGCTTGCCGTAGGACTGGCTCTATTCATGCTACTTAACTGGCTATTTATTGCTCCACGAGTCCGGATGAAAACAGAAGAATATAATAGCATGACCTTTTCATCTTTTTTCGAAAGTCGCTTTAACGATGCTTCAGGGATGATTCGAATTTTTACAGCCATTCTTTCTTTTATCTTTTATACGATCTATATCTCCGCTGGAATCGTGGGCTTGGGAATTTTGGTCGATACCCTCTTTGGAATCAATTATACGATTGCGATTTCTGTAGGGATCTTTGTTGTCGTTCCCTACCTTTTCATTGGGGGATATACCACTCTTGCATGGATCGATTTGTTTCAAGGACTCTTTCTCCTTTGTGTGGTTGTTTTAGTTCCTACAATCATCCTTCCAAAAGTTGGAGGCTTCGATGGGATCCATCATGCTTTAAATCTTCAGGGACGGAATTTCTCTCTGATTCCCAATACCTCACCAGCAACTCTTTGGGGCATTTTCTTTTCAATTTGTGGATGGGGACTCGGGTATTTTGGACAACCTCATATCATCACAAAGTTTATGGGGATCAAAAAAATCTCTCATATTAAAAAGTCAGTGTTTGTTGGGATGTCGTGGCAAGTCATTGCATTAGGGAGTGCAACCATCATTGGACTCATCGCAATTCCTTATTTTACTCAAGGAATCAGTAACCCAGAGCTTGTCTTTGTTGAAATGGTCAAAGAGACCTTTCCTCCTTTTATTATGACTCTGATTTTATGTGGTGTTCTTGGGGCAACAATTTCAACAATGGATTCTCAAATTTTAGTCTTGGCTTCTAGTTTAACAGAAGATTTCTACAAACGTATTTTCCATAAAAATGCCACTTCAAAACAACTCCTCTGGATCTCTAGGGTTTTTGTCTTAGCAGTCACTGCCTTTGCATTTATCATCGCTTTTTTCAAAATCAGCACCATTTATTCTCTTGTCCTTTATGCGTGGTCAGGTCTTGGTTCAGCTTTTGGCCCCCTTCTTGTTTTTTCTCTTTATTCTAAACGGGCCAATAAGTATGGAGCATGGGCTGGAATCATTGTAGGGGGAATTGTATCCATCATTTGGCCTCTCTTTAATCGGATTTTTTCTATAGAGGTCCCTACACTTGTTCCTGGATTTTTATTTAGCAGTTTAGCTATCTATGTGGTATCATGGGTCGCAAAAAAGTAACCATTACTACCATGAAAGAAATCAAAATACTTCTCACAAATGATGATGGCATCGAAGTCAGCGGAATTCAAACTCTTTGGCAAGGTCTGCAAACCTTGACATCGTTGCACCTATGAAAGAACGATCAGGAAAAGGGGTCGGTAATTAGCCTATTGAATTTGAAAAGGTAGGATGATCCCTATATGGAAATTTCATACAATTTAGACAGATCTTCTAGAGAATTTTCTAATCTCTGTTTGAAATTCTCAGGTATTTCACTGAAAATTTTAGCAAAGTCAAAATGTAGAACTGGATGTTCTTTCCATTCATAGTCGCTTCATAGATGTGCCATCCCTTGAAAAGCTCTTTATTGCCTTTAAAAATTTCCTCTAATGTATTGAGGAAAAGAGATTTCTCCGAATCTTCTAGGAAATGATATGAAATGATGCAGAGCTCCTTTACCTATTAACTTTTTAGCGAATCCCGTTTTGTCGACATAGATGTATTCACCCTTCTTAGAAGATCTTCTCAATACTCTGAATACCTATGGGAAGCTTTTTGATCTTTTCACTAATTTAGTTTTATGTTTCTTCATCTTTCATTGTACACCTCTGAATAAAAATCCTTTGAAAGGAGAGGTTAAGTTTTGCTATGTGAGCTCCATTTCAATAAATCTTGGATCTTCAGGAGTTTTATTGCAGAGACTTATTGGAATTCATTTCTTCTGCTAATATTTCAAGTGATTGGTAGCACCTATACTGCTCCCCATTAAGGCAAGAAAAGAAAACTCGGAGTAAAATGACTTGAAAACAAGGAGCCGAGTCAATGAAACAAAGAAAATGGGATGGGAAAACCAAAGCCCGAGCAATCTTAGAGGGAATCAACGGAAGAAAAGTAGCTGAAATCTGCAATAAAAAGTTTTTAAGCTACTAAGAGCTCTTCCTTAAAATCCCAATGGTCTCCAATATTTTTTTAACGACAATTTTGGGCCCAGCATTCGCTGGGCTCCCAAGGAATCAAATTTCCAATGGCCATTGCCAAACTCCAAGTCA
>JAUHQH010000130.1 GCA_030408485.1 Candidatus Neptunichlamydia sp.
GGAAACTTTAATTTCACAAAAAAAACAGGGGAAAATGGTCGAGACAAATATCTTCAGAAAAAACAAGATTAACCTTGAAGACTATGATTATCAAAAAGATATTCAAAATCGTATCCTAATGTCCCATTTTTCTATAGAAGACTTAGAGGTCTTGGAGGAAATCATTTACAGTTCTCAAAAGATCCCTATTAGTCGACTTGTTGACCAACTCGATAAAAATCTTGATAAACTACAAGCTATTCTTGAGAAATTATCCAAAACTGATCTCTTTAAGATAGAGGAAGACACGGTTGTTGTCGACAAAGAGATGCGAAAGTATTTTGAAACACAAATCCAGAAGTTTGAAGAAGACTTCACTCCTGGAATGGAATTCCTTCAGGCTCTCTTGAAAAAAGTCCCAATTCATGTCCTACCCAATTGGTATCCTATCCCAAGAATGTCAAATAATATTTTTAACTCGTTAATCGAAAAGTACCTCGAGACCCCTCAAACGTTCCAAAGGTATCTTGCAGAATTGAACCTTGGTGATCCTATCCTAAATGGGATTGTGACCGATCTCTTTGAAGCTTCAGATTATAAGATGTATTCTTCTGATATCCGAAAGAAATACAAGCTTTCAGAAGAAGCATTTGAGGAACATCTCCTTTACTTGGAGTTTAATCTCCTTTGCTGTCTTGTTTATGAGAAAAAAGATGGTGAATGGGTTGAAGTTGTGACTTTATTTAAAGAGTGGAAAGGTTATCTTAGCTTCTTAAAAGAAAGTCAACCTAAAGAAATCTCAAAGAAAAGTGATGTCAAAAGAACTCGCCCCCATAATTTCTCTTTTGCTGAAGATATGTCCACCTTGCTGGCTCTTTCTATGATTAAACCCCTTTATCTTAGACTGAATGAAGAAGAAGAGTGGGTTTTTGAAAAAGCTTCAGCAAATATTGTTGCTAAACAATGTAAAGGGTTTGATCTCAAGACAGAAGAAGGACAAGCGCACTTCCATCGCTGCATGTCAAAAATTATTCAAAAGCTCCTCTTTCTGAAACTTGCTCAGATTGAAGGGAACCAACTCATTGCTTCAGATGAAGCAGAGGAATGGCTCGCTCTCCCTATTGAAAAGCGCGCTTTGAACACTTATAAAGTGACTCTTTCCAGTTACCCTTTCACCCAGTTCGCTAAAGAAATCTGCACAGAAAGAAACATCCATGAAATTGAAAAGAGTATCAGCCGTATCATTGACTCTGGCTGGGTCCTTTTTGAGGAATTTTTAAATGGTATCATCGCACCTATTAGTGAAAATAGTAAGATGTCGCTGAAAAAAACTGGACGGTATTGGAAATACTCACTTCCTGACTATTCTGAAGATGAATTGTCTCTCATCCGACTTATCATCTACAACTGGCTCTTTGAAGGGGGAATCGTAGCTACAGGTTCTTACAAAGGCAAAGAATGCCTTCGCATTACCCCTCTTGGACAGTCAATGTTTGGATAAAGCCTAAGATCAGCAATTTTTTTCTAGTTTTATTGTTCGCTCGTTCAACCGCGAAGTGGGACAAAAGCTAAAATAAAAACTAGTCAGAAATGACTAAAACCCCTACGGTGATTTTTATAGTAAACATCGGAGGAGAATCTATATCATTAATAGCTAATGCATTATAATGGTGAGTTAGGATACCACTATGAACAAGTCGATAGGAACGTAGAATAAAGATGAAAGGAAGAATAGTTTCCATGATCAAGGAGAAATTGAAAATGCAATGAAGCCCTGAATAAATATCAGACTGACTTAAGAGATGGGGGTATACAAAACGATTTATAAATGCGTTTGAAAAGAAAAACAGATGGGAGGAAGGAAAGGAGGAGCTGGCCGAGGGTATATCCCTGGAAGAATGGATATAGATGAAAGACCGGAAATTGTAGAAGAAAAAATCGTTTGGGCAACTGGGAGCTTGATACGATTATAGACTCTGGGAAAAGTGAAGCGATTGTCTCCATAATCGGTAGAGCTTCTAAGATGACAAAACTCGCAAAAGTGTCTCAGAAGAGAGCCGAAAAAGTAAAGAATGCGCTAGTTAAAAAGCTGGAGCCTGTACAAGATTTTGTATTAACAGTAAGAGCGGATAACGGAAAAGAGTTTGCTTGTCATATAGGAAGTAAGCCATTGCCTTAAATATCATCATTGGCAATTGAACTTCCACTTAAATGAACCTTTTTTCCTTTTCAAACCGATCTTCCTGAAAATGGGAGCATAAGTGAAAATCTGAAACCTTACACCTTACCAAATTCAAGCAACAAAAAAAAGAATACATGAACGTTTGTCCTCCGAAAGATCAAACGTATGCCATCGTCATTCAATTGACTGCTTATCACATGGAAGGGAACAAAAAAATCATTGATGGACGTTCTCAAAGTCGCCTTTACCTTATCTCTCTAGAGTTGCAATAGTAGAATTGATGGCAATTGGTATATGATGATACAAGGAAGAAATGTTTGACCAAACGTTTTCTCTTGCTGATATTCCTCGGCTGATCACACTCATTTTTCTAGAGGGAGTACTTTCGCTTGATAATGCGTTAGCCATTGCATTGATTGTTCGAGGGCTGCCACAGGCTATGCGCCAAAAAGCTCTTTTTATCGGACTTGTTTCGTCAGTGGTTCTCAGAGCATTCGGAGTTTTAAGTGCAACCTATTTGATTCAACTTTTTTGGGTTCAGATTATTGGAGGAGTTTATCTTCTCTATCTATCTCTTTCTCACTTAATCACAAAAAGACGTTCAGAAGTAAGAACTCCGAGACGGAGAAATTTTTGGGCTGCGGTTTTCCTAATAGAAATCACTGATTTTATCTTTGCGATTGACTCGATTTTGGCCGGACTTACTATGATTGAAGTTTCTTTTGCACACCGCGAATTCCCCCCCAAAATTTGGATCGTTTACCTTGGAGGACTTTTGGGCCTTATTATGATGCGTTTTGCAGCAAAATTTTTCACCGATATCATCGATCGCTTCCCCCACTTAGAGATCGGGGCTCACCTTATTATCGGTTGGATTGGTCTAAAGGTGATCTTAGACGTTTCTCTAAAAGGACTTCCCACTTGGACAGAACCCATATTTTGGATGGGAATCGTTCTGTTTTTTGTTTTTGGGTTTATTAAGAAACGTTAGATGTCGCTTCATAAGCTAAAAATTAATAGGCATCGATCGTGTTATCTTGATGATAGGCGCGAAAACAGAGGATGTCACAAAATAGAGAGCGGTTACTTAAAGATAGATAAAAATGTATTCTGATACTCGGCAAAGATTTGAGGAGTTTTTAAGGTGCACCATATTTTGTCGTTTAGACGTTGCAACATTACGACCGCCAACAACTCAGGCACAATAGTTCTCTTTGTACAACAGTCCCACCCCTTTGATGACCATTTTTTGTTTTTTTAATCCAATGAAGTGCCAAATCTCATCAAATTCTACCCCTTTAACATCTGCAGCAATAAATGGCTATGGAAGATTAGCGCCTTCTTTAGAAATCCATCGGTATATCAACGAATGTAAATGACCAAAGATTTTTCCTACCATTCTCAACGAAGCTTTGCCAATAGAATACAATACCGCCGCTGCCAAAGGCCCTCTTTATGACTGCTGAGTCCTTGCATTTGCATTTATAACGTTGTGTTTATCTCGAACCTTTCCGTTTTTAGTAGTATGACTCCTCTCGCATCTCTTGCAGTTAATCATATTGTTCCTTATTTCCATTCATGAAGAGCTCATTTTATTTTACATGATCGTAATAAAATTTCTATCTATAAATGCATACTCTCTAAATCTTTACTGTCTTCTACAGCAAAGTAACGGAGACGACTTCAGCAAACCTCCTTAAAAGCATAGGGATTAACATCCTCAGGATCAACCGAACGACTCCCTCGGTAGGTCACAACAAAATGACCTGTTGTCATTCGATATTCGGAATACCCAATTCGTTGAAAATCTTTCGCTATGGATAGTGATTGGCTGCGCAACCAACTGTTAAAATTCCCAGAAATAGCGAAGCCAAGAATCCTCTTATTCATCTTATCCCTTTTTTTTTGACAGTTGGTGGGTATATGATACTTATCGGGACTGTTAAAAACTGAAAGATTTTTGGGATAAATTAAGACTTTCAGTAAAAAGATAATTTAGACGATGATCTTCCAACTTTCAACAGTCCCTCTATCCTAAATTGATAACGTCAATGGAGAAGAAAATCCTTGATAGCAATACCTTCTACTGGGACAATAGGTACTTTTATGAGTAAGAAGAACGAATCAGAACTCGTCTCTAACAGACGTGCTAGACATGAATATGAAATTCTTGAAACCTTTGAAGCGGGCATTGCCCTTCAAGGAACCGAGATCAAATCGTTGAAAAACCACGGTGGCTCATTGCAGAATGCTTTCGTGATGATTTCTAAAGATGAAGCATGGCTTAAAAACTCTTCTATTGCCCTTTATTCTTTTGGAAATATTCATAACCACGAAGAGCATCGAGACCGCAAGCTTCTTCTCCATAAAAGGGAGATCGATAAACTCAAACGTTCAACAGAACAAAAGGGACTAACCGTTATCCCTCTTTCCATTTACCTAAGCAAGGGAAAAGCAAAGGTGAAGATTGCTATTGCTAGAGGAAAAAAGCATCATGACAAACGTTCTGCCATTAAAGAAAGAGAACAGAAACGCTCAATCGAACGTGCGCTTAAAGGTTAACAATTAAGTAGAAAACATGAGGTTTTTATTTTTTGCCTTACTAATAACACCAACTCTTTTTGGAATAAATACGGAAGAGTTGTCAGAAAGTTGATGTGGCAAAATTGAAAACATAGGCGGAAGCCTTTTACTTAATCTACACATCATAAAAGATTTAGAGGGAAGCCTAGAGTGTATCGAGCAAAATGTTTCTCTTCCTTTTGATCAAGTCTCTTTTGATAGGAC
>JAUHQH010000131.1 GCA_030408485.1 Candidatus Neptunichlamydia sp.
TAGCCGAAAAGATCAAATCCGATTCTACTATATGTTATTTTTGATAGATTGCATTAACAAAAAATATTTGAAAGCATCCAGCTCTAGTAATCGAGGATAGTGAAGGGGTAGATTTTTCCATTAGGATCTTTATGGACTCAAAGAATGCAATTTGAAAAAAGGCGCCATCCCCCCCCCCCAAAAAAAATGTCCTCTTGCTAAAGTAGTCACTACTTGAATAAAACCGAGAAAGGATAAGTAGATCGGGACCTGATACAATAAGATCAACTTCTATCAGATAATCTCCCCATGAAATGGTACTAACACCTTCAAAAAGGCTTGCAGGATCCCCTTCTCTTGATCCTTAATAGCTGAAAGGCTTGTTTCATTTGCATGCAGGGTTAAGGGAAAAAATAGTGACAACAAAAAAATGATGGAATTTGAAAAAAACGGCTCACACAAATAACCTTCTACCAAAGAGTGACATGGCAACTCAAGTGAACAAACATAATTGAAATGAGGTTTCTTATGCAAAATAAAATTTCTACGAATAACACTCATGCTTCCGCTCTGTAATGACAGCCGAGAGAATCAGGGTTGCGCAACGCTCCTTGAGTGATTAAAAGAGCTGTTTCACAACCATTCCGTAGAGCAAGAAGCTCTGATGTCAAAGCTCCTCCCTCGTAAAAAGAGTCGATTTCCCACTTGAGCTCTGTGAGCATTTTATGAGCTCTTTTTAATCGGCGGTGACTCCGGATCAACCCCACATAGTTCCACATGGTTTGTTTGATGGTTATCCAGTCTTGGTGAATCAATGCACCATCTATTTTTTCCTTTCCCATCTTCCAAGGCTCAACCTCTCTAAATTTTTTCTTTTTT
Source organism: Candidatus Neptunichlamydia sp. (assembly GCA_030408485.1). Lineage (GTDB taxonomy): Bacteria > Chlamydiota > Chlamydiia > Chlamydiales > Simkaniaceae > Neptunichlamydia. The sequence continues at coordinate 859 of JAUHQH010000131.1, forward strand.
AATTGAATGGAGTCTGCACAAGTTTTGGCCCAAACAAGACCTTCTAAAAGAGCTGTTGATGCAAGGCGATTCGCTCCATGAGCTCCAGAACAACCGACTTCTCCAATCGCACGAAGCCTCCTCATCGTTGTTCTCCCTTCTAAATCAATCGCAATTCCACCACAGCTATAGTGGGCTGCAGGAACAATTGGAATCGAGTTTTTTGCTAAATCCCAGCCTCTAGCTATACAATGCTGATAAATCGTAGGAAATCTTTCTTCCAAATAGGGTTTTGATTCATGCCTCATATCAAGCCATAAATGAGGGCGATTTGTTTTTACCATTTCTTCAAAAATGGCCCGTGCCACAACATCACGAGGAGCTAGAGGATCAACACATGGTTGATAATCATGGGTAAGAATTTGCCCTCCTTCCCCTCTTAGAGCTTCAGATAGAAGAAATCGAGGTTCTCCCACATTGTATAGAGCTGTGGGATGGAATTGTACATACTCCATGTTCATGATCCGAATCCCAGCTCGGTAGGCCATTGCAATTCCATCTCCTCTGGCTTCTTTTCTATTTGTTGTATGAAGAAAACACTCACCGACACCACCTGTTGCAAGGATCGTTTCTTGAGCAAAAAAAGTGATCACTTGATTGGATCTATGATCTAAAATATAAGCCCCAACGCAGGTTGGAGGTTCATAAATATCGGTCATTTTTTGGGAGTGGTGAGAAAGGGTGATCAAATCAACTGCGCTATGCTCAAACCGCAAATCTATTTTAGGGTGCTCCATCACCTTTTTAAAGGCAGCTTCCATGATTGTTTTCCCCGTCTGATCTCCGTGAAATAAGATGCGTGAAAGTGAATGAGCTCCTTCTTTGGTTAACTTCCACTTTCCTCCCTTTGCTTTTTCAAAAGGGACATCAATCAGATCAATAAGAATCTCTTGAACACAGGAGGGTCCTTTATTGACTAATTGATCAACAGCTTTTTCATAGCAAAGGCCTGCTCCCGCTTTTAGGACATCTTCTTTAAAAAGTCCCGCAGGCTCATTTTCTCCTTTAAAAGCAATCCCACCTTGAGCACGATAGGAGTTCGAACAGGAAGGATCTTCTCCGGAACAAATCAACGTGACTTCCCCTCCTCTTTCAGCAAGCTGAAGGGCAGCAACCATACCGGCAATTCCAGAACCTATGATTAAAACATCTGCCTCTGCTACCATAACCAATGAAGATAACGTCTTTTAAATATCTATTCAATAAGCTCATGTTTCTAACGTTTGCACATGAAGAGTGGAAAAAGCATTTGAGACCCAGCGATCGGGTCATTGATGCGACCTCCGGAAATGGCCATGACACTCTTGTTTTGTCAAAACTCAATCTTTCACATTTGTATGTCTTCGATATTCAAGAAAAAGCATTGCAAGCAACTCAAAATCGCCTAGGCTTTCAAAAAAATATTTCCTATCACTTAGGCTGCCATTCTTTATTTTCAGGGGTAGAAGCTCCCATCGACCTGATCGTTTATAACCTAGGATATTTGCCTGGAGGAGACAAGTCCCTAACAACTCAAAGCGCAACAACCCTCAAAAGCCTTGAAAAAGGGCTTAATCTCCTTTCTCCAAGAGGGCTCATCAGTATCACCCTGTATCCTGGGCATCCTGAGGGAGAAAGAGAGGCAAAGGCTCTTTTAGCCCATGTGGCCACTTTTTCTCCGAAAAATTTCCAGTACTCTCACCATAGGGTTGTGAATCGCCCTAAAGCCCCCTCATTGCTTCTCATCAAAAAAATATTTTAATCTTTACCCAATTAAACTATTTCATATGTCGAAAAGAAATGTTTATCAATTGTTTAAGAAGTTATTTTGTAGTATAATTAGACTTATGATGGATATAACTATACTAGTAATAAACATTCCTAAAAAGGATAGGTAAAGGTTTATGGAAGTACAAAACATTGGTTCTAATATTATCGATGATAGTTTGTTTTTTCAAGAAGCACAAGTCGATGTACTTCATGAAAAAATTCACAAATATGAAACTTATCCAAGAGATGAGCTTTCACAAACAATCGAAGCCGCCAACTTAATCAATGTCGAAACCCTCTCGCCCGTTGCACTAGAAAAATTTCAAAACCTTTGTGGACATCTACATAAAATCAACACTAAAATGATGGTCGATGCTATTTTAGATAAAGCTCAAAACTTGAAGGAATATAGAGTGAGAAATCCTCAAGATATTGAGTTCTTACGCAAAGCAATTGGAGAGGTTTGGCAAAATCACAGCCTTTCAGAAGATGATTCGAACCTTCTACGTGTTGCATCGATCACACTTGCAGAGCTTTCCTCCGGAAAAAAAACTGATATGGCATACCCCTCTCATGTTCAATTTAACGAGCAGGCGCAAGTGTCACCTGAATCAGCTGCAAAAGGGACAAAACTTTCTGCAGACTGGGAAGAAGGGGAACTTGCTTTCAAGCTTCTAGATATTGCCCAGCTTTTTTACCAAGGAAAGATTGAAGAAGGGCTCGAAATGGCTAACACGTTGCCTTATGAGATAAAACTCCCCCCAATTTCAGAAAAAAGTGGTCCTGATGAAATTGCAACTTTTATTCAAGAAACCATCGTTAAGTCTTTTGAGATTGGTCGTAAGGATGGTTATGTTCCTTCTTCTCAAGAGATTCTTGAGCTTCTAGAAGAAGCTTCAACTCTTTCATAATATAGAAAGATCCGGTTGCAACAGTGATTGCCCCATCGTTTCGCGCCGTTTCAAGAGCCTCTTTTATGGGTGTCGTGTTCTTAAAAGGATAAAGACGAGGATGACTCGTTGGAACAAATGCAATTTTACTCCCATATTTTTGAATGACTTCTAATATCTCCTCTCGATCCTTATCTTTTGCAACTCCTAAAAGGACATAAATTTTCTGATCAGGATATTCCCTTTTAATACGTTCAAAAAGGGGCACCAATGCAGAAGGATTATGAGCCACATCTAAGATCACATCGCCGTGCTTTTCATACCTACAAGGAGGATTTTTTCCGATTCCCTCTGTCTCTTCAATTGTAAAGGGCAAAAGCTTTAAGGCTTTTCTTGCAATCGCTTTCGGATCATCTTTAACAATGTATAGAGGTCGCCCTTTCTTAATAATCGAATCATAGGAAGCACTCTCTCCAATAACAACCGGAACTCCATTTTTAATGATGCCGCTTTTTTGCAAGGCAATTTCTTCTAGGGTATTTCCTAGAATAGGAGCATGATCCATTGCAATCGAAGTGATAATAGAGAGGATGGGAGTTATGATGTTGGTTGGATCAAGACGCCCTCCAAGACCTACTTCAATAACTGCAATATCTACCTCTTTTTCTGCAAAATAATCGAAAGCAAGGAGGGTTGTAACCTCGAAAAATTTTGGGTCTTGAAAAAGAGGAAGAACCTTTTCTAGACCGCAAGCCACCTCTTCTTCAGAGATCATCTCTCGATTAATCTGAATCCGTTCACGGTAAGTTTCTAGGTGAGGGGATGTAAAAAGACCAACCCGATACCCATTTTCTTCAATAACAGTCGCGATTTTATAAGCAACTGTCCCCTTACCGTTCGTCCCTGCAATATGAACCGAGGGAAATGTCTTTTCAGGGTGACCAAGCTTTTCAGCAACACTCAATGGGTCGGAAAGATCTGTTTTAAGTTCTTTAGAACGATTTAAAGAAAATAGATAGTCGGTTAGTTCTTGATAACTGGTCACAATTCTCCAAAGATGGCTTTTACTCTTTCCTCATCAACCCACGAACAACCCAATTGAATATGGGGTGTAATCGATCCGTGAAAGTCTGATCCTCCACTAACCAACCAGTCTTTTTCTTCTGCGATTCTTAACCATTTCTCTTCATGGGTTCTGTGGAAGAAGCCATAATAGCATTCCATCCCATCAAAATCCATAGACAAAAGATCTTTTAAGATTTCTCTTTTCTTAATTAAATGAGGATGAGCAATAAAAGCTTTTCCTTCTACACTCTGGATAACCGCTATCGTCTCTTGCGATGTAAAGCTTTCTCCAGAAGCAAAGCAGGGTTTTCCTTCCCCGATGTAACGATCAAAAGCCTCTTGAATCGATGAGATATAATGCTTTTTTAAAAGCACCTCTGCTATATGGGGGCGCCCAACTGTTCGATCCTTGGGATCTCCTAGCTCTTCTTCCTCAACAATAATCGAGAGTCGTTTAAGTTTTTCAAGAATTTCTCGGTTTCTATTCAATCTCCGCTCTTGGTGTTTCCGGCAAAACTCAAGAATCTCAGGAGTTTTTCTCACTCCATATCCTAACAAATGAACGGGAAATTTCTTATGACGTGTTGAAAATTCAACCCCAACATAGAGCTTGACTCCCAGTTCTTTACTTTTTTGAAAAACATCCTCTGAATAGGCATCGAGCGTGTCATGATCGGTAATGGAGATTGCACTCAATTCTTTTTCTTTTGCAAGCTCCAAGAGTTCTACTGGGGTAAGAGTTCCATCTGAACATGTGGAGTGGCAATGAAGATCGGCTCTATATACACTTCGTGATTGAAAAATTGGTTTTTGTCTGCGTCGACTCGGTCTCAAAATTCTTGTTCTCCCTCGCGCCTTGCCTCCTGGCAATGGTCGCTTGCTCCGAACAAAAGTTTTGAGAGTCTCCTTGACAAACTCTCAACTTCTGAATCACTCTGTGTATACATTTTCACCTAGTTGATAAGGAATTTTACGAACTTCCATTTCAAGCTCTTTACCTGTTTTTTCTCGAATAGTTTCTTTAATGTAAGTTACTAAGTCCAGAACATCCTGAGCCGTTGCATCACCCCTATTTACGATAAAATTTCCATGAAGCACTGACACTTCAGCTCCTCCTATTCGTTTTCCTTTAAGGCCACAAGTTTCAATCAGTGCCCCTACGCACTCATCATCGAGATTCCGGAAGATACATCCTGCAGACTTTTCGCCATAGGGTTGAGCGGCTGTGCGGTATTCAATGATTTTGAGTTGTTTTTCGCGGGCTCCTTCTCTTTTTTCTAACTCAAACCTTCCTGAAACAATGGTTATTTTCCACTCATGAAAGGAAGAGATTCGATAAGCAAAGAGAAGCTCATCTTTCGTTTTTTCAAGATAGTTTCCAGCCTCATCAATACAGCCAACTACAGTTAAGTGATCACAAGTCTCCATTCCGTTCGCTCCCGCATTCATATAAATCGCTCCACCCACTGAACCAGGAATTCCTGAAGCAAACTCAAGACCTCCCCATCCCATCCGAGCCATTTTTGCTCCAATAAGAGAAAAAGAAGTTCCTGCTCCAACATGAAGTTTCCCTTGATCAAATTCAATAAAATCGATCTTATTCAAGATCACGAGCCCATCAAACCCTCGATCATCAAAAAGGGAATTAGACCCTTTTCCTAGAATCCAAAAGGGAACCTTTTCTTTGGAGATATATTTCCGAATCTCGCCCATTTCCTCGATGGTGCGAATAGAGACAAACTGACGCGCCTTTCCGCCGATACCAAAGGTCGAAAAGTCTTTTAGGGGTTTGAAGTGCTCAATACGGGTTTCGATAGACATGGGGTTTCCTCTGACTGAAAAATCGCATCTAAAACAGCATTAACAAATGCTCCTCCTTCAGGTGTTCCAAACTTTCGACTGAGTCTAACAGCTTCAGAAATTGCCACTTTGGGAGGGACCTCTCCTTCAAATTTTAGTTCAAAGAGTCCTAGACGCAAAATATTTCTCTCCACACGATAGATCCTCTTGAAATCATAATCTTTTGAAAATTTAGAAATCAGAGAATCGATCTCATCCATCCGAACGAAGATACTTTCAATCTTTGCTGCTGCTTGGTGCAAAACTTTTCGCGTTACAACAAGCTGATCCAACATCGAAGACAAAACCTTCGCATCTGAAAGTTCATTCAGATCTCGACTGTAGAGCATCTGAAAAACAATTTCACGAAACTTTTTTTGGAAAATCGCCATAATGGAATGATTGTAGCAAAACCCCTACTCTTTAAGGAAGATTATTTTTCACTGCATAGATA
>JAUHQH010000132.1 GCA_030408485.1 Candidatus Neptunichlamydia sp.
TAAAAAGGTCCTAAAAGAGTCTTTTTTTCTTTATACAGGAAAAAAAGTTTGAGAATGAAGTAACCCGCTGATATGCAATAATCTCTTTTAGTAAAAATGAGGTTATACCAAAAGAAAAAATTATAATTACTTTCCTCAATCAGGTATGATATCTTTTTACTTCTGTACAAGAGGAGAAGACATGTCCATTGTACCTAAAGAATTTGAGCTATATGACTTTGTAAAAGTGTCCAAAAAATGGGGCAATTCAAGGGAGCGAATACGACTACTGGCTTTTGCTCACCTAAAAGAAGGTAAAAGTGTAAAGGAATCTACAATTTATGTTTGGTTGCGCTACTTTCGCTCAAAAGGTTTGGAAGGTCTAAAAGAGCCATAAGGAAGGGGACAAAGGTAAAATTACCACACAGGCTTTGCTCTCTCCTTATCGAGATCTGCAAAACTCTTTCGAAAGGCATCAATATTGATCACCATGATTTGGATGTTTGAATTTGTAGCAAAATTTCTAACATTAGAAAGTTTTTGAGAATCGTAGACAAAATAATCAAAGGGGGTGTTTTCATAGAGCCTTTGAAAGTGAGATGCGGTTATTTCAAGAGATTTGTGGACCCCTTCCTTAATCGCTAATGAAGGGACCACAATGATAAATTTTGTAAAACCATAGCGCTTGTTCATTTCAAAAATCGTGCGCAAATAGACATAGGTTTTTCCGGTTCCAGTTTCCATTTCAATGGATAGATGAAACCCCCTCTCTTGAGAATCAAAAGGTTTAGAAAGTGGAAGTCCGCATTTTAGTTGCACATCGCAAATACCTTTATAAAGTTCTTCATCGGCAAGTTGCAGCTGATTTCCTATCCCTAAATCATTTTCTAGTCTCGGTCGTCAACGTTGATTTGTGTTTTGAGCAATAGAAAAGGTTGTTTGGAGTGTTTATTGACCCTTGACTATAAGTGCATACCCCCTCTATCGCTTCTTGTTGCTAGGTCTAAATTGGGGTCAAATTGTATTTTATTACTTTTCTTTTAAAAGTTTAAATAAACTAATTTTATTAAAATACTTAATGTTAGAATATAGGTTATGAAAAAGTATAAAAATATATTTTGGGGATATTGAAAATGAAAATACAAGCCACAAAAGGTTTTGCGACTATTTCGTAAGGCACAAAAAAATATGTGAAGTGTAATACATTAATTCACAAGCACTCATACAATTTTTCTCCCTTCGGCAATATTGAGTAATTTTTGAAAACAAAGGACCATTGGTATCTGTCCTCTACTTTCACGAAATGTAGTAAGAATATTGGCTGCGCGAAGTTGTTTAAGTAAAGCAACCGCTGTTTTCTTATTGATCTTGGAGCGCAGTGCAAAATCATTAGTACTAAAAATAGGTCGGTCAAAAATCGCATCAAGCAACTGAATGGTATATTGAGAACGGGTGATCTCGTGCATCCGTTTTTTCATCTCTTCATAGAGATACTACAATCGCCTTTAGCTTTTGATTGTTGCTTTTGGCTTGATGGATAATTCCTTGAAAGAAAAAAGCAATCCATCCACTCCAATCCCCTTGCTCAGAAATGTTTTGCAAGCGGTAATAGTACTCTTCTCTATGAGCTTCTAAATATGCGCTCAAATAAAACATGGGTTGAGAAAGCTTTTTCTTTTGATAGAGAAAAAGAGGAATCAAAATCCGTCCAATTCTTCCATTGCCATCTTTAAAAGGGTGAATTAACTCAAATTGAGCATGGATAACCGCTGTTTGTAAAAGGATATCAACATCATCAAATTCGATATATTTTTGCCAAGCTTCTAAGTGCTCTTGCAGATGCAAGGGGTCAGGAGGGATAAAAGAGGCTTGGTCAATCGTACACCCCTGTTTTCCAATCCAATTTTGATCTTTTCGAAATTCACCTGGCGTTTTATCCCCTCCTCGGACACTCTTCATTAAAATTTTATGCAGTTCCCGCACAAAAAAGAGGGTCATCGGACGCTCATTCAAGTGGTGATGTCCAGAAAGAAGGGCCGCGCGATAATTAATGATTTCCTGAATATCCTTTCCTTTTTCTCCCTCTTTAAAAATCCCTGCTTCTTGCTCTAAAACTTCATCTACCGAAGCCTCCGTTCCCTCAATTTTTGATGAAAGAACCGCTTCTTCATTTGTCAAAGGAGAAAGCATAACCCCCGGGTTAATGACTCCTTGCAAGAGTCCATCATATCTAGCAAGTTCAGCGTTTGCATCTCCAATAAGAGGGAATAGCTTTTTATAGTCTAAGGTTTTTAAGGGTAACTTACTTGGTGTGTAGGGTTTCATTGTCATCTTCTAAATGGATTTTACTTCTTCAATTCCTACTGTTTTAAGCATTTGAATGGCATTGATTTTAACGGCATCGCTTTCAAAACCAGAGTCTTTAAATACGACGCGCTCCACATTGCGCTCTGCATTTTTAAGCTCTAAGATTTTCGAAACAACCTCAAGAGAGATTTTATTGGATAAGCAAATAATCAATGCCCCTTCTCCAATATTAAAAAATTTTTCCCCGTCAAAGATGTGCTCCTCAATCGGAAGGGTCAGATCAAAGCCGTATTTAAGTAGGACTTCATACACAAGATCTATATCATCCGTGCGGTTAGGTTTAATAGGGTCAATAAAGGCCTCAAGTTGTGCTTGATCAAGGTCGTCGTCGACTTCCCACGGCTTGATATTTGTGGAATCGAGTTTAAAGACTTTAAATCCTAAATCTCCTTGATAATCGGGATGCTCTTCTTGGATTTTTTTTCCTGCTCGACGAATACGCTCTTTGCTGATTTCAGCAATTGTTTGATATCTAATCTTGAACGCTTCCGATTTTTTATCACACACTTCAGGGAGTTGGACCATGATGAATTGACAGTTACCCCCCATCTTCGGCATTGAGTTTCATCACCGCATGGGCTGTAGTAGAAGAGCCCGCGAAGAAGTCAAGGATGATCTCATTTTTATTAGTAGAGATTCGAAGTAAGTATTTCAATAATTTTAAAGGTTTTGGGAAAGTAAAAAACTGCTGTTCATTAAAAATACCTTTTACTTCATTAGTCCCTTGAGTATTTAAACAGTCTGTAATAAGAGAGTTGGGATATTTTTCAATAAATTCAGGAACTCTTTCTTTAAAATAAATGCGTTCACTTGTGACTGTCTCTTATACACATCTCCGA
>JAUHQH010000133.1 GCA_030408485.1 Candidatus Neptunichlamydia sp.
TATCCCTGTTTATTTTGCTAGTGAAGATCCTTATTTATTAGGAAAGCATAACAAATTTTTTAAGAATGTTCTTTTTAGAAATTCCAGAGAAGACTCCGAAATTACATCCTTATAATATGGTGAGATAAAATTTGCCAACACTAGTTATGTTAATAACATTAAAAAAACAGGAAAAATATCAATTATCATGAGTGTTCTCTTTTTCCTAAAGCAGTCAAACAAATCACCAAATCTTACAAAATACTTACCAACTCCCATGACTTAATCCTGATAATTATTTGAGACTGCTTTGATCGCGTGATCGATGGAAATCGGAGTATAATCTAATAAATCGAAAACCTTCTCAGAAATAAGAGAGGTATTTGTAGGGCGAGAAACCAAAGGATTAAGTTCATTTAGTTGAATAGGATGTACATTTCCTTTTGAAACATCTAATGTTATAGCTAATTTTTCTGCTAACTGAAATCGGCTGACTTTATCCTTTCCTCCTAAATTCAAAAGCCCTTTATGGTTATTTTCTATGAGTTTGAGGATTACTGCAACTAGATCATCAATGACTAAAGGACAAAAAATTTGATCGGTTGCTGCTTTAAGGGACAATCCTTCGGTTAGATTTTTTGCCATCTCATCAAGAAGCGTGCCATCATCTCTTTCTAATGAATAGATTTTAGAAAGGCGTAGAATAAGGTGATTTCCTCCTGAAACGTTATGAATGCGACTTTCAAGTTCTGCCTTTTGTCTACCATAAACTGTTGTCGCACCTAATGAGGAACCTTCGAGGTAATCGCCTTTTTTTCCAGAAAAAACATAATCTGAAGAAAATAGAACAGGAAAAATTCCTTTGTCTAGAAGGAGTTTAGTCAGTTTAAGGGTTCCTTCTACATTAATTTGATGTGTTTCATCTAGGTGCGTTTCACAATGAGTAATGTTTGCACAAGCAGCAGCGATAATAGCATAGCGAAGGGATTGAGTAGGAATAGTATCTAGAGATGGGGCTTTAAGGTCAATGTGATAGGGAGCGTCTTTTCTAGCTGTATGATATTTTGGTTGAATAGCCTTGCAAAGGTGCTTTCCTATAAATCCGTTGGAACCGATAACAATAAATTCTTCGTTCATAAAAAAGCTATACAGATACCAATTCTAACTCATTTTTTTTCTTAGATTGCAAGTCCCAAAGATAAGCATATTTTTGATTATGATTGATTAATTGTTCGTGAGTTCCTTGTTCAACAACTTTTCCTTGATCAAGGACAATAATTTGGTCTGCAGAGGTTATTGTTGATAATCGGTGTGCAATGACTATGAGTGTACATTCTTTCCGGTATGTTTCCATCGTTTTTTGGATGATTTGTTCATTGTGACTATCTAGATTACTTGTAGCTTCATCGAAAATCATTAGGTCAGGATTTCTTATAAGAGCTCTAGCAATTGCAATCCTTTGTGCTTCTCCCCCTGAAATTTTGTATCCATGTTCTCCCAATACAGATTTGAGACCATTAGGGAGATTTTTTATCACATCATAACAACCTGAAATTTTACAAACGTCATAGATTTCTTTGTCGGTTGCTCTAGTTCCAAAACAAATGTTTTCTCTTGCTGTATCGTTGAAAATCATTGCATTTTGTGTGACGATACCCATTCTTGAACGCCAACTTCTAATGCTATACTTTTTCAAATCGACACCATCGATTAAAATTTTTCCGTTAGAAGGATGGAATAATCGCGTCAGTAAATTAATCAGTGTTGTTTTTCCGGCACCTGATAACCCAACTATGGCTGTCATTTTTTTGTGAGGAATCTTAATGGAGACATTGTCTAACGCTTTTTTTTCTTTTAAGGGGTACTTAAATGAAATGTTAGAAAAAGTCATGTTTTCTTTAATTCCTGGTGCTTTTTCACCAGATTTCGATTCAAAACCTTTATCTTCTTTCGTCATGATCTCGTTGAGCTTGATAACTGATCCTGTTTGGGTTGCTATCGTTCCAAAATGAGTGAGGATTTCTCTAGAGGTTGTTGTAAAACGATAAGCAGTTGCAATATATGTTAAGAGGAGAGGCAGTGAATGGTCTTGAGTGACAATAAGAAAAAAAGAGCTAATCGCGAGAGTTGCTCCCATCATGACCATACTAAAGACTTCACCGATGGCAATGAGTAAGCTTTGGTACTGAGCATTTCCTCGTTGGAACTCTTGCATTTTTGTCATGATGACACGGCTTCTTTTGAGGATGACTTTCTGCATTCCAAAAATGTGAATCAGTTTGATTCCACTGATTGCCTGAACAATATCATTACTGAACTTTAGAAGTTGATTTGCGCAGTTTTCAGAATACTTACAAATGGTCATGAGTAGTTTTTTATAAGCAAAACCAGAAATACAGAAGAAACAGATGAAAAAAAGCGTTAAAGGGACCGATATCTTGAATAAGACAATTGCAAGCATGAGAAGAATAAAGAACAAGATGATGATCTTATGAGCCGCTTGGAGAAGTGGAATAATAGCTTTAGAAGGGATTTGTGCGTAAGTCGCAAGTCCTCCTGTCCTATAGTTGCTCACTGTTTGAAAATCAAAAGAGAGGATATGTTCATAAATATTTTGATGAATATCGCTAGAAATTTTCGCGTTCAGTTTAGCTGCTTGAATAGAAGAAAAGTAGATGACAAAAGACTTCAGAACTTGTGCTCCAATAGCGGCAAGGAGAACAATGATAAAAAGCTCATTTGGGGAGATATCTTGAAAGTGTAAAAGATTTCCTATTCTTCTAAAGATCGGAGTACTATTAAAAGCTCCCATTCCACGTCCATTTAAAACGTAAAGAGCACATAGCAATAAACCAAAAGTCAAGCCTTCTAGGATTGCAGTTAAACTTGCTGGAGTTGAAATCAGTAGAAACTTAACGAGATCTTTCTTTTTTCGTTTAAAAATCACGTTGTAGATATTACGAATAATTGTTTTTTGTCGATTCAGCATAGTATTCAGTTTTTAAAACAAATTAGTAATAGTTCCTTATGTATCGGATAGTGTTCAAGAAAGCTTTCTATTTGTCAATGCCCTTATGGTTTATGAATATATTGAAGTGGCTGTTTTTTAATGGCATCGAAATGGGAATTCACCCAGTTGACAGTTTGGTTGATACCTTCTTCTAAAGAGATCTCTGGTTTCCATCCTAACTCCGTGCGGATCTTTGACGAGTCAATCGTATATACTTTGTCTTGCCCTAGGCGCTCAGGTGCTATTTCTACCGTTTCTCCAAAAGGAACTCCCATTTTATCGCAGATTGTTTGGACGACATCTTTAATAGCAACCCCTTGGTCAGGAGAAATATGGTAGATCTCTCCAGCATTGCCTTTTTCCATCACCAGGAGTTCACCATTCGATACATCTCGAATATGGATATACGATTTTACAGCAACCCCACCCCCATGGAGTTGGATCTTCTTTTTATTTTTGATGTAAATTGCTGTTCGAGGAATGATTTTAAAAAGTTGTTGGCGAGCTCCGTAAACATTGGTTGCACGGATCATCACAAGAGGAAAGTCGAAGTTTTTATAGAAAGTAAAAAGAGAAAGATCACCCGCAGCTTTTGATGCAGCATAAGGTGTCGAGGGATTAACAGGGGTATCTTCTTTAATGAATCCTTCGCAGCTTCCATAGACTTCTGGAGATGAGGTATGGATATATTTCTTTAAAAATTTTTTATCTTTAAGGAGGTTAGCAAGGTTTGTCAGAGCAACAGCATTGGTTTGAAACCAATGCTCTGGGTTTTCCCAGCTCGGCCCGACTTCACTTTGTGCGGCAAAATTGACAATATATTCGGATTGGAAACTGTTAAGGAGACGGTCTAGCTTAGAAATGTCTTTATTCAAATCAATTTGCTCGAAAGTAAAGCGCGGGGAGTTTTTTGCGCGATAGGGAAGGAATAAGGAGTCTTTCTCAGCAGAACGGCTGATCCCAATGACTTCGTAGTCTTCTTTTTCAAGAAGAAGATCGATAAAGTCGCTTCCTGAAAATGAATTGCTACCGATGACTAATACTTTTTTCATATCTCTCTCCTAAAAGGGTTCAGTGAATGAAGCGTCTAGAACATCTAGAGGTCCTTTGCTTCTAAATGCGAGCAATTCTTGCAAAAACATCTGAGTTTTTGATGCGCCAATTAGATTCTGAAGTGCGACAATAGTATCCTTTTTACTCAGCTGAGTAAAAACCTCGAGCGGTGTCCAGTAAACTTAGCACTTTTCGAGCTCTATTGTTAAGCAAAAACTCAATTTCCTCTATGTCTTCATCTGCTATATCATTAAATTTTTGTTTTTTAAGAAGGTATTGGACGCACCAACCCATTTGTATGCTTACTTAAGACCCCTTTTCTCAAAAGCGATAAGGTTTATTTAGCAAAATGAAAACTTATCTCAAGGCAACGGCTTACTTCCTGATGATAAGCAAACTCTTTTCCGTTATCCCCTGTTACTGCTTAAGACAAAGTCTTGTACGGCCTCTAGTTTTTTAAGCTAGTGCATTCTTTACTTTCTCATCTCTCTTCTGAGACACTTTCGCAAGTTTTGTCATTTATACCATTTATCAAAAATAAAAGAAGGGGCGTTCTGTAAAGTTCTTAAAGCCCTTAGCAATGCCATCATTTGGTTTGCCCTGACTATTAGTTTATAATCTTTCAAAGAAAAATGATTTATTACATTTTGACTTCACTCTCAACATTTCTAGTTTGCAGGTAAGCGTCAATCGAAGCAAATATGTGGGTCTTCTGCGTACTTACAACATTTGTTGGAGATTTTCTTAAAGATTGTATTCTGTGTTTTTCTTTGCTCCAAACCAATTATCTGCAAGGATATACTCAAAGGATACTTCGTTCTTTTTGCCTTCCTTTACTTGAGATCTAAACAACCCGTTTTTTGTTATTGATGATTTCCTCCTTTGTCTTCATATCATAGAAAATAAGTTTCTTAACGCGCAGTTTCTATCGAAACTGGTAGAGATACATCGCCGTAATGCATTCATGAGAAAAATGGCAACAAATGATTTTATTTTCTAACGTATCGGTGTAGGGTTTTCTATCTATCGTATCATCTATGATCAAAACCCCTTCTCCTTCTGTTTCAAACTTTCGCACTTGAGGTTTTATATATCTTGATTATAGCTAAAATGGTTTAAAATTGGGTTGAATTAGGGGAGAGATTTTTGATGGGGTTTCCCTTTTTAAAATCGAAATCATTGTCTACTAGATTTGATCTCTATTCAGGTGATAGTAGCCTTTGGGCATAGTTCCTCCTACGATATTTGCTATAAAAATCACCGTAGAGGTTTTAGTCATCTCTGACCAGTTTTTATTTTAGCTTTTATCGCACTTCGCGGTTGAATGGGCGCTCGTATATTATGCTTGAATAAAAAACTAAAAAATAATGATTTGGGGATTTAGATCCTAGATCTAACACAAAAAGTGTTGCTCAACATAGTTGACTTCATAACAAAGGAGGCTTTACTTTTTCTAGGAAAAACTCTACACTTTCGGTTCTAAGTTATTAATTAGAGTAGGAAATGTCATCTGTTAAGAAAAAACGTCGTCTTAAGATCTCAAAGCATAAGCGTAAGAAACGCCGCCGTCGCGATCGTCATAAGAAAAATAAGTAATGTGGGCTTATCCTGATCGGTTTGATCTGATTATCATTGGTGCTGGCCATGCTGGTTGCGAGGCTGCATATGTTTCTGCCCGGATGGGTGGGCACACTCTCCTTTTAACTATGAACCTCGATACCATTGCGAAAATGAGTTGTAACCCTGCAATTGGGGGAACAGCAAAAGGACATATGGTTCGTGAAATCGATGCCCTTGGTGGCATCATGGGAAAAATTGCCGACCGCACAGGGATTCAATTCAGAATGCTCAACGCTTCTAAAGGACCTGCTGTTTGGTCTCCTAGATGTCAATCGGACAAACTTGCCTACCAGACAGAAATGAAGCATGCCCTTGAAAACCTCCCAAACTTAGAGATAAAACAAGGAACCATTAATTCTCTTGATGTCGAGGACGGAAGAATTTGTGGTGTAACAACTCAAGAGGGTATTTATTACCGAGGAAAGGTGGTGATTCTTTCTGCTGGAACTTTTATGAGAGGTCTTCTTCATATCGGTGAGTCCAATTACTCTGGGGGAAGAGCAGGAGATAAGCCTTCTGTAAGTCTTTCAAAATGTTTAGAAGACCTTGGCTTCACATTAGAAAGGTTGAAGACAGGAACGCCTTGTCGTGTGAACAGCAATTCGATCGATTTTAAGAAAACGGAAGAACAACCCTCTGAACCAAATGTTTCCTTTTCCTTTGACCCTCAAGAAAAACGCCTTCCTCAAGTTTCCTGCTATATTACTTATACCAATGATGCAACAAAAAAGATCATCAAAGATAATGTCCATCGTTCCCCTATTTTTTCCGGAAAAATTCAAGGGGTTGGACCCCGTTATTGTCCCTCGATCGAGGATAAAATTGTCCGATTCAAAGACAAAGAAAGACACCAACTCTTCCTTGAACCTGAAGGGCTTTCTACAAATGAAATCTACGTGAACGGAATTTCTTCTTCCCTTCCCTTTGATGTTCAATTTTCCATGATGCGAACGATTCCAGGACTTGAAAACGTTGAGATTATGCGCCCTGCTTATGCCATTGAGTATGACTATGCTGTAAGTGGTCAGATTAAGAGTACCTTTGAAACAAAAACGATTGAAGGTCTCTATTTTGCAGGGCAAGTCAATGGAACAACTGGTTATGAAGAAGCAGCTGCACAAGGGTTAATGGCAGCCATTAATGCCCTTTTAAAAATTCGAGGAAAAGAGCCTTTTCTTCTGAAGCGTTCAGAGAGTTATATCGGTGTGATGGTCGATGACCTTATCGCTAAAAAACTCGATGAGCCTTACCGAATGTTTACATCGAGAGCTGAATACCGCCTTCTTCTTAGGCAGGATAATGCTGATCTCCGCCTTAGAGATTATGGGTATCAACTCGGGCTGATTGATGAAGAAGCCTATGCAAAATTTCAAAAGAAAAAAGATATCATCCACTCTGAAAAAAACCGATTAAAAAAAGCCTACCTGGAGTATGAAGGCAAGTCGACAACTTTAGGAAAACTTCTTTGCCGTCCCGATTTTTCTTATTCAAAACTGATCGATACTTTCGCTGATAAAGCAGAAGACTTTGGTTTTGAAATCAATCATGCAATTGAAGTGGATCTAAAGTTTGCGGGATATATCAACCGTGAAAAAAAAGAAGCAGCAAAACTCGAAGCGATTGACACACATCCTATTCCTCCTGATTTTAACTACAACCATGTCGTGGGTCTTCGCAATGAAGCACTAGAAAAACTTAACCATCACCGCCCAGATAATTTAGGACAAGCCTCAAGGATTTCAGGCGTTTCGCCTGCAGATATATCAATTCTCCTCGTGTCACTAAAAAGATAATAAGATATATTGAAAATCAATGAACTTATAACCCCAGAGGTCACTTGGTTTTAAAACCAAAAAAGCTTCCTACCCTTCTTCTTGTGACTTCTCTTCCTCTTGTTCGAGCATTTTTCGAGAAGATTATTGATAGGATAGAAGGATATTTTCTTATTATCACATCTTCTCGTTTAGAAACTCTTGAGTATCTTGATAAAACTCATATCAGCTTTATCGTAATCGATGAAAAAACAGCAAATATTGCACTCCACCCTTTATGCGAAGAAATCAGACGGTTTAAAGGACATGATCATACCCCGATCTTGATCATTACGAGCCATCTTAAGAAGTCCTTTACAAGAGACCTCATTAAAGCTGGTGCCACAGATTTTCTTCGAGAGCCTCTTGATGAAGATGAGTTTTTCGCTCGAATGGAAATGGCTGGAGATGTGATGCAAACTCAATCCAAAATTTCTGCTTTGACAACTTATCTCTCCAAACAACAAAAAGGACCATCTTCTTTAGAAAAGAGGACGATCCTTGATGATCAGGCAACCCGGTTAGTTCATGAGGCATTAGCAGAAAAAACAGCTTTAGCACTGATTTTCTTAGAAATCGACCAATATGATCAGGTCCTAAAAGCACGCGGTGAAAATGCAGCTCATGCTCTTACGCTCGATTATGGAGACCACCTTCGAAAGCTCATGCGCTCCGAAGACCTTCTCTATAATCAAAGCCAAGGGAAGTTTGCGATTTTTCTTCCTAAAACATCTTGCAAAGCATCTGAGTTTATTGCTGAAAATATCATGGAATATCTTGATGCAGAAATATTTTCCACTGGCAATATTCGCTTTACATTGACTGCATCTATTGGAATTGCGACTCTTGAGCAGACAGGAGATATGACAAAAAATGATACAATTAATCTTGAGCGCCTTATGAAAGGGGCATCGAGCTCCTTAAATAAAGCAAAAGAAAAAACCAACACGGTTGTTTCTTATAAAAAACATTCAGGTGAGTCCTCATGAAAAAAGTTCTTTTTTTCTTTCTTACATCTCTTTTCTTATATGCTGCGGTTCCGACAATCTACATAGCGCCTCCAGCAGGAAATGCAAGAGCTGCTGTAGAAGGAACCCAAGAAGAGGGGAAAAGAGCCTCAACACAAAATAATCCCTTATCTGAAATAGCAAAAGCTGCTGCTTCAAAGGAAACTTCTGGAAAAAGGACAACAGAAATGATGATTATCTCTCCAGAAGGAAGAGCAAAAGATATTCAGGCAGCGATAAAATTCCTACAACAAAAGGCCCCAACTGATAAACTCACGATTAAATTAACAAATGGTAAGACCCTTACAGGAATTGTGAGTGTCGATGTAATGCCTGGAGGCACTTTATTGATTTTTAAAATCGCATCTTTGAAGGGATTGAAATATCAAATCGAAAACATTGAAAACATTGACACAATCATAGCGAATGAAACATAAATTCAACCTCCTCCTTCTAAAAAACACTCCTATCTTTGAGCAACTTCAGATAGAAGAAGCACTTCTACGTTTACACGATGAAAACTGGTGTGTTATCAATGAAGGCTCTCCTCTATCTATAGTGATGGGAATTTCAGGAAAGCCTGAGGAGCTGGTCAGCTTTGAAAAAATGGAGCAATCTCCTATCCCTCTTATTAAAAGATATAGCGGTGGGGGAACTGTAATTGTTGATCCCAACACCCTCTTTGTTTCCTTTATCTTTCAAAAAGACATCCATGATTTTCCATGCTTTCCTAAACCCATCCTCCGTTGGTCTGAAGGATTTTATGAAGAAGCCTTCTCAATTCCAGGCTTTAGCCTTAGAGAAAATGATTATGTGATTGGGAATTTAAAGTGCGGTGGAAATGCTCAATATATTAAGAAAGATCGCTTTGTTCATCACACAACATTTCTATGGGACTTTGACAATGCTTCAATGGAATATCTCCTTCATCCCAAAAAAACGCCTGCCTATCGTAATGGAAGAAGTCATGGCGAATTCCTTTGTAAACTTAAAGAGTATCTCCCTTCAAAAACATATTTTATTTCATCTATCCCCGAAATTCTTTCAAAAAAATTCAACGTAGTGAAAACAACTTTAAATCCCTTAATTCCTCTCTTAAGCCAACCCCATAGAAAAACAACAACCTCATTTTCTATTCCTTCTTAATCTTCTCTATGATAACCTTTTCCTTTGCCTCATTTTCCTCAAAAGTGAGATAAAGGACTATCAATTTTTGAGGGGGTCTCTTGTGTGACAGTGTCCTTCCCTCAAATCTTACTTCAGAGAGCCTTCCCCTCTTTCCCCTCAAGAAACATTCCTTCTGGTAGTCTCAAAACGAGACTATGATAAAATCTTCAACAGCTCCCTAAATAATCTCTGCTCCAAAAATGCCTTCCCCAGAAAATCTTCTTCAAGTGCGGAAACTCCACCAACATTACTCTCAAAGCTAATCTCTTTTAACGATTGCATCACTTTGTGCTTATGCTCTGTATCGACTTATAGCTGATAAACATGTGAACATGATCACTGGGCCGCCTTACTTGTGATGATGTAAAGTGTGTGTTCCAATCCAATCTGCCTTAGCACATCTCTTAAGACATATAGGCATCTCCCCTTTCAATATACCATATTGGATGGTTTAGTCGCGATCAGAGATATTGAAGATATCTTTAAGAGCTTGCTTACTGACCTCTCTTCCAACAACTGCAATTGACTCTGTCAGAGGGATTTCCTTAGGGCAAACTTGAACACAATTTTGAGCATTTCCACATTCGCTGATCCCACCTTCTTCCATAAGGGTATGAAGACGCTTACTCTTTTCCATTGCCCCTGTTGGGTTTAGGTTAAAGAGGCGTGCTTGGGATACTGGAGCAGGGCCAACAAACTTTGAACGCTTATTCACTTGAGGGCAAGCTTCTGAACAACAGCCACAAGTCATACAGGTCGATAAGGTATACATCGTTTCTTGTTTTGTTTGACTGATCTTTGGTCCAAACCCACGGACATAAGAGCCATCGGCTGAAATCCAAGAACTTGTGTTCTTAAGATTCTCAAACATTTGATTTCGATTCATAACGAGATCTCTTACTAAAGGAAACTTCGTAAAGGGGGCCAACGTAATTGTTGAGCTTCCCGTCATTTTGATAATTGGCTCAATGATTGCAGCACAAGCTTGTCTTGGGCGTCCATTAATTAACATCGAACAGGAACCACAAACCTCTTCAAGGCATCCCTGTTCCCAGGTAACAGGAGAAACTCTTTCCCTCTTACGGTTCACAGGGTTCTTTTGAATTTCCATCAGAGCAGAAATGACATTGACAAAGGGTTTGAGCTCGAGTTCAAACTCTTCCCAGTATTGCTTCCCTGTTTCTCCGCGATAAATCTTTAAAACAAATGTTTTTATCAACAAACTTCTCCAAATTAAATGGGCAACTGGATATTTGTCGGGATATTCTCCAGCTTGGGCTTAATCCGCTTTGCCTTGGTATAATCTCTTTGTATCGGTTTGAGGTAGGGTGTGTCAACAGGTTCGTAAGTAATTTCTGGCTCATCACTACTAGGATCATAAGTTGCAATTGTTGTTTTCAGCCAACTTTTATCATCTCTTTCAGGAAACTCAGGTTTATAGTGAGATCCTCGAAACTCATTACGAAGAAGTGCACCTTTTGTGATGACTAGAGCAAGCTCTAACATTGAACGGAATTGATTTGCAAAGGCATAGGTCTGATTTAAGCTGCTTCCTTTGTCATCAAGGGAGATATCCTTATACCTCTCACGGATATCTTTAATCTTATTTAGAGTCGCTTCTAAATCTTTGTTATTCCGCTTTACAGTAACATGGCGGATCATATGTTGAGCCAACTCTTCGTGAAGTTTATGGACATTCTCCTTTCCGTTTCGGTCAATCAAATCTTGTTTAAAACTTTCTTCCTTCTGAAGGGCTTCTTTAAAAGGAGCTTCATTAATTTTGTCATAAGATTTCGATAGGGTATCGATATAGTGTGGAACCTCTATTCCACAAGTTAACCCCCCGAAAATAGTTGATAGGAGAGAATTTCCACCTAGTCGATTTGCCCCATGGAATTGATATTCAGATTCTCCAGCAACAAAACATCCTTCAATATTGGACATCTGTCTAAAACGATGCCAACGATCTGATGCATCTGCAGCAGGCCAGTCGATCCAAGCACCTCCCATTGAATAATGGACAGCTGGAGCAATTCTCATAGGAACCTTACGAGGATTTTCTCCTGTGAATTTTTGATAGATTTGTAGAACCGATTCAAGCTTATGAACCGTTTCTTCAGGTAAATGGGTCACATCAAGAAAAACTTCATCTCGTCCATGTACTCCTAATTCAATCTCTATGACACGCAGAATTTCTCGTGCACCAATATCGCGCGGAACAAGGTTTCCAAAAGCTGGATAGAATTCTTCTAAGAAATACCAAGGTTTTCCTGTTTCACCGCAGGGGATCATTTTCCCTTCAGGAGTTTCAATTGATTTAGAGGAGTCTCCATAGACCCAAACACGCCCTCCACTTCCACGAATGGTTTCCGTCATGAGGCGAAGTTTATCGCTCCCGGGAATTGCAGTAGGGTGAATTTGAATAAACTCACCATTGGCATATTTCATCCCTTGCATATAAAGCCTGCCGTTTGCAGCCCCAGTACAGAATGTGGAGTTAGTCGATCTTTTGAAGATCATCCCAGGTCCTCCTGTAGCAATAATCACAGCGTCTGCTTTTAAAACATCAAGCTTAAGATTAAAGAGGTTCATCATAACAATACCACGCGCAACCCTTTTTTCATCTCGAATCAATCGTAGAAACTCATGATGTTCAAACTTTTCGATCTGTCCTTTGACTTCATAGCGTCGAACCTGTTCATCTAATGAGTAAAGAAATTGCTGTCCTGTTGAGCCTCCACAAAAAGCTGTCCGATTGTAAAGAGTCCCTCCAAAACGACGAAAATCAATATTTCCTTCTGCAGTTCTGTTAAAGGTACAACCGAAACGGTCCATCATTTCGATAATACGAGGAGCTGTTAAACACATCTCTAAGACAGGCGCTTGCTGTGCTAAAAAATCTCCCCCTTTTAATGTGTCGTAGGTATGAATATAGGGAGAGTCATCTTCTCCTTTGATATTAACTGCAGCATTGACTCCCCCTTGAGCACAAACCGAATGGGAACGCTTGACTTGTGTCACAGAAACAATCTTGACAAAGTACCCATTTTCTGCAAGACGCATCGCTGCTGAAAGTCCAGCTAAGCCTCCTCCAACAACGATGACTTCTTTCTTTTTCATTTTAACCCTTAATTTCTTAAGTTTAAGTAATAGGTTCCCCAAATCGAAGCAAGGCCTAAAAATCCAACAATGATCATTAACGTTATGCACCAATTAACAGCACACGATTGCGAGCGCATTTTTAGAATAATTCCCCAAGTAATCATAAACGTCCAAAGACCATTAAAGGCATGAAAAACGGCTGCCAGAACAAAAATTGTATAGAGGATCGACTTAAAAACACTTTTGAAAGATTCACGAACAATCAGCAGTGTCGCTGTTCCAAAGTTATTTGCTTCTGCAATGATTTCGTTTCCTGAAATTTTTCGTTTTTCGAGTCCTTTTAAATAGACCTTTTGCTCCTCAAGGCTTTGATAACGATTCATCAAGTGGTCAATGTTTTTTTGATAAAGATAGGGAGGAGGACTTTCTTGCAGTTTTTCAAAATCAGTTGAAAGTGTTTGCAATTCTTGGTCATGACTACCGACGTGTTGCTTAACTTCTTTAATCGCCTGTTTGCTATAGAGTTTAACATCGAGACGATTACTCAGGGTATAAAGGCCAGGATCCATTGAAATTCGAACAAAATATGCTGAATCTTTTCCTGTATCGACAGAAACGGGATACATATAAAAGCGCATGTAGCCAACATGAGCAATGATCCCAACAAGTAAAATCCAAGAAGTTAGTCGTTGCCATGAATAAGCATGATTTCTTCCAAACTTTGTGAGAACAGGTTTGTGCTGAGAAGTGGGAAAAGAATTCTTCTTTGCCCTACAAGCATAAACGATTCCCCAAGTCATATGATATAAAATAGGAACGCCTATCAAAAGAATCTCAATTACATGAAGATAGGGAAGATTTTTGATAAAGTTAACGGCTCGAATAAATCCTTCTCCATTTTCTCCAATGAGAAGGGCGGCTTGAGAATTTGTTAACATATGTTCTATTAAAAAGATCGCAATCCACAAACCAAAAAGAGAATGGATTCTTCTCATTGCAAACGGGTAAGAAAGGGAGGCGATATTCTGTCTCTTATACACATCT
>JAUHQH010000134.1 GCA_030408485.1 Candidatus Neptunichlamydia sp.
ATCCATTATTGCTATTGAAACAGATATCGATCATGTTCACGTTTTTGTATCTGCTCCACCTAGATATTCTCCAGCTTGGATAGCTAATCTTTTGAAAGGTTATACCTCAAGAATGTTACGCCTAAAATTTCCTTTTATCAAAAGGACATCTGCATACTATGTTGGCACAGCTGGTGCAGTATCATCGGAAACGATTATTCGATATATCACAGAATGCCGCGGGAAATAGCATCCTTTCTTTACAAATTAAATTCACAAATTACTAGCTAAAAAATTCTTTCTAACTTAACCTTTAGTCTATGTCTAAAGAGTGTAACGTACACCCCTTTGAAGAACCTGGTCAAACACTTCGTAGTTTAGATCCCTGTGTTCTAGTCATTTTTGGGGCCACTGGTGATTTAACAGCTCGGAAGCTTATGCCCGCTCTTTATAACTTAAAACGAGAAGGTCAACTTCCCACAAGTTTTGCTTGTTGCGGTTTCGCTAGAAGAGAAAAAACTGATCAAATCTTTCGCTATGAGATGAAGAAAGCGATTGGTCAACACTCACGAGTAAAACCTATTGAAGAGAATGTTTGGGAAACCTTTGCCCCTCAAATCTTCTATCATCAATCAGACTTTGACGATGATGCAGGCTATGAAAAATTTACAAAGCACCTTGCCGATATCGACTCTCAGATGGGAACGGGTGGAAACCGCATCTATTATCTCTCCACACAACCGAGTTATTTCACAACCATTGTGGAGAAGCTCAAAAAGCATAAACTCCTTTACGATCATTCAGAAGAACAAGAGAAATGGTCACGCGTTATTATTGAAAAACCCTTTGGGCATGATTTAACTTCCGCCTTAGAGCTCCAAAAAGATTTAATGGCTCACCTCTCAGAAAAACAACTTTATCGTATTGACCACTACCTAGGAAAAGAAACAGCCCAAAATCTCCTTGTTTTCCGTTTTGGAAACTCCATTTTTGAAAATCTTTGGAATCATCGCTATATTGATCATGTTCAGTTTACAGTAGCTGAAGATATTGGCATTGGAACGCGAGGTCGCTTTTATGAAGAGCAAGGCCTTGTCCGTGACATTATGCAAAACCACATGATGCAGCTCTTTTCCCTAATTGCAATGGAACCTCCTGTTAATTTAAGTGCTGATGCCATTCATGATGAAAAAGTCAAAGTTCTCGAAGCTCTCCGCCCATTGACAAATGAGGACTTTGAAACCTCTGCTGTTCGTGGACAGTATAACAAAGGGTTTATTTGGGGGGAAGAGGTCAAAGGATACCGTGAAGAGGATAATGTTGATCCGACGTCAAAAGTTGAAACCTATGGTGCTGTCTGTCTATTTATTGACAATTGGCGCTGGGATGGAGTCCCCTTTTACCTCCGTGGAGCAAAACGTCTCCCTAAGCAAGCCACTGAGATTGCGGTGACTTTTAAGCATCCTCCAGGAGTTCTTTTCCAAGAGCATGGACAAAAACATGAACCCACTGTACTTGCCATCCGGATTCAACCGAATGAAGGGATTGCCCTAAAAATTAATTGCAAAGTGCCTGGTCCAAGCAGTCCTATCCAGTCTGTTAAAATGGATTTTCGTTATGGAGCCTTCTTCGGTTTAACTCCCCCAGATGCTTATGAACGTCTGATCTGTGATTGCATCGCTGGAGATAATACACTCTTTGCTCGTCAGGATGAAGTCTTCCATTCATGGCAATTTTTTACCCCTCTACTAGACTATTGGGCAAATACCGAACCTAAAGATTTTCCTAACTATGCTTCGGGAAGTTGGGGCCCTAAGATCTCTGATGAAATGCTTGCTCGTGATGGTCGGAAATGGCGCTTAATCTAATTTTTTATTGCAAAGGTCTCAAAGAAGAAGATCGTCGAAAAGAAATCCCCTTTTAGGGCAAAATGCTAGGGTATTATGGTTAATACAATTCATCCAGCAAATATTGAAACAGAGCTCGAGAAGATCTGGGATTCCCTTCAGGGAACGAACAAAATGCGGGCTTGCCTCTTCAATCTCATTATTTATGCAAAAAAGTCGCAACGAGTTGGGTATCTAAATGAAATAGCTCAAAAAATTATTGAGAAGTTTCCCTGCCGCATGATTTTTGTTACCTATAATGAAACCTGCTCTAGTCACGAGTTAAAAGCAGCTGTTTCTGTCATGACAGCAGATGAAGGAGCATATGAGATTGTATGTGATCTTATTGAAATTGCAGTCTGCCATAAAGATCATCCCAAAGTCCCTTTTGTGATCCTTCCTCATATTCTTCCAGATCTACCGATCTATCTTGTTCATGCAGCCGATTCGACTTTTGATAACCCTACCGCCCAGAAATTGGAATATCTAGCTCACCGTATTATCTTTGATTCTAAAGCAGCTTGTGATCTTCCAGCCTATGCAAAAGGAGTCCTGAGCCATAATGAGCGTTGCCATGCCGATGTTGCAGATTTAAATTGGGCACGCACCGAGGGCTGGAGGCAACTTTTTGCCAGTGTCTTTAAAGGAAAAGAGTGTCTTGAGGACATCAAGCATACCAAAAAAGTTCAGATTCAATATAACTCTCGAGACACTGACTACCTTTGCCATACTAATGTTCAAGCAATTTATCTCCAGACTTGGCTTTCTGCTCAACTCGGGTGGACATTAAAAAAAGCAACCAAGGGATTGAATTTTCAATATGAGGGTGAATTTGGAACAGTTGATGTAGAACTCATCCCGAATAAAATGGATGCCATTTTTCCAGGAAGAATTTTATCGATCGAAATCTCAACCGATCGAGAAATCGAATACAGCTTTAAACGAAAGGAAAAGTGTCCTCATCATGTGATGATCGAAAAATCGAGCCCTGAGCTTTGCAGCCTCCCTATCAACTACGTTCTAGACAAAGATGTTTCAGGACAGTCTCTTGTAAAAGAAATCTGTCATAAAGGAACGAGTACCCATTACATCAAAGTTCTTCAACTTCTTTCTAAAATTGAAAACGAGTGCCTTTGCAATGAGTCATAACCATCATTTTTTTTCATGGGATGAAAGGCGAGATATTGCTAGTCCAGGAGATAAGGAAGCAACCCTTGTCTTTGCTGTTGAATATTTTATTAATTGCGCTAAGAAAGCGATTAAAAACCGTAAGTTTTTCATCGTGGCCCTTTCTGGAGGTTCAACTCCTAAGGCCATCTTTGAAAAGCTCTCATCAACTGACTATGCAGGTGAATTAGATTGGAGCAAAATTCTTCTCTTTTGGGTAGATGAACGATCTGTTCCCCCTACAAATCCAGAAAGTAACTTCCGAATGGCAATGGATGCAGGACTGAAAACACTTTCGATTCCTCAAGAGCATATTTTTAGAATGGAAGCAGAAGATAACATCGAAGCAAACGCCCATGCCTACGAAGAAAAAATTAAAGAAGCTTTAGGACTACGCCCTTTTGATCTCATTATGCTTGGAATGGGCGAAGATGGTCATACAGCATCTCTTTTTCCAGGAACAAAAGCCCTCGATGAAAAAGTGGCTCTTGTTGTTGCCAATAAGGTGCCACAAAAAAAGACCTGGCGTATGACCTTAACATACCCTTGTATTAATCGAGCAAAAAATATTGTCCTATATGTACTAGTAAAGACAAAAGCCTCGATGGTCAAAGAGGTCTTTCTAAAAAAGCATGCCCCCCCCTAACCAGCCTCTCTTATAGGTAGTCCAGGAAACAAGGACCTTTGGGCCCTCGATTCAGAGGCAGCTAAACCACTTCTTGATTATAAAAACAGACAAACCACACCTAAAGGAAGCGGATTTCTGAGAAAATAAACTCATAAGAAGGTTTGTATGGCTTACTTCATATTGGTTACTGATT
>JAUHQH010000135.1 GCA_030408485.1 Candidatus Neptunichlamydia sp.
AGATGTGTATAAGAGACAGGTGTATGAGTATTGATGTAGACACTACCAGAAAAAAAGAGAAAACATTGGAGTATTCCTTAAAAAAGCAGTGCAGCTAAATTAAATAACACAGCAACAACACCAAGTTCAAAATTTAAATGGGAAGAGAGTCCGCGGGAACACTTATTCTCCTATTCTCCACGAAGACCATTATCTCCGAGCACTCTCCGCCCTCTGCAATCTCCGGCACAAACCTCACCAGATTGAAGGTCAGGTTTGCTTTAAAAGTCAAAATACGAAAATAGGCGCCTCCCAGACTTATAACAAATTGAGTTGATTTTTTCAAGCATAATCAGTTAATGCTGTTTATTCTACCTTAGCCACGTTATTTTAATTCGGGATCGGCATTTGGTCATAAATAATCGTTGCTGGGACTTTTGCAAAAAAAACCCAAACGCCTTCACTTTTTAATTTTAAATTTCAAAAGATTATAAAAATCATTTCTTTTTTCAGCAAAGCATGACCAAACCCCGCGAAGAAAGTGATACCTCCTCAAACCATCCCCTCCACTTCTTGCTCCCTATCTAAACTTAATTTGAACAATAAAACCTCACTCGAAAGCTTCTATTCTGTTTAGTCAGTTTTCAATTTAAATTTCAAAATCATATAATTATTCGGCACACACGAGGCAATGAACAGTAAGCTTGAACTAATGGAGACCCCAACAACGATTACGAAAATCAAAACCTCCTCGATGAGGGAAATGAAAAGCGCACTAGAGCTGCAGACTCTTTGCTCCAGCGCTACTGCTTTTGTTGTTTCCCATCCTATTGGAAAGTACATCACTATTACTCAAGACCTACTTCGACTTCGACCAATCTGAAATTCTCCAACGAATTAAGTCTGCTGCTGTGCCTTTCAGCTCCAACTTAGGAGAGAGAGTAAGCGGTCGACCTGACCTCTATGGTCCGTTTTGGATCATCATCACCCTCTGTTTCTCGCTGACAGCTCTGGGACAGTTTTCTAACTATCTCCAGCAAGGGGTAGTTTGTTTACAAATGCTAGTGGAGTGGAAAGAAAGAGTTCAAGTTCAAAGTCTTCCAAAAATCATTCATGATCTGCTTCGGAACCTGGCTGATCGCCCCAGCCACCGTCATTGCCTTCCTGTACCTTTTTGGAGTCAAGCTCGACAGAAGCAAGATTCTTGAAGCTTATTGCATCTATGGCTACAACTACATCCTATTTATTTTCGCTTCCTTGATTGCACTCTTCCCGCTCGAGGTAACCTTGGTTTCAAAAAGATAGTGCAGTTCGCAGTTTTTTGTGCAGCCGGTTTTTTCTCGATTATGGCATTGGCGAGGCATTTCAAGGGGTATCTGGACCACTTTGAGGACAAAGGAAACGGGAAATACATTCTGATAGGGCTGGTCATCGCCTGGCAGGTCTTCCTCGTCTTCGCCTTTTGGATACTTTTCTTTTAAGATATATATTGTTGCTTTGAATAAATAAAAAATAATTAAATGTTGTTTCTAAGGATGAAGAATTCAAATTTCATTTTTAAAAATTTCAATAAAAATTGTATGTTTCATCTGGGTAATTCAAAGCCAGGCTCAAGAAGACACAGAAAAGAAGAAGCCAACAACTTGGGACCTTCGGCGCACTTATCCCACATTTCAGTCTATTATCATTTCAAAATTAAACAGTAACAAACGCTCGGAAATGTTATCAGGAAGCAAACCAAGAGAAAAGACTTATACCTAAAGCGGCAATGCCAATCCTAGAAAAGTTAAGAACACTTCCAACATTGAGAAGGCCTCGACACATCAGAAAAGACCAAATCAATACC
>JAUHQH010000136.1 GCA_030408485.1 Candidatus Neptunichlamydia sp.
TTCCAGTATCCTGCAATAAGTCTGTATAAGAAGATTCGAAATTTCCCTTTTCCAAAGCATAATGATAAATTCCTAGACTGAAGAGATACCCAAAAGTATAAGGGAAGTTATAAAAAGGAACATCGGTGAAGAAAAAGTGCATTTTTGCTGCCCAAAAAAGGGGGTGGTAGGTTTCAAGAGAGTTTCCGTACGCTTCTTTTTGTGCACCTTCCATCATTTCAGAAAGGCTTTCATGAGAGACAAAACCTTCTTTTCTTTTTTTATAAAACCGTGTTTCAAAAAGAAACCGTGCTTGAATATTCATTAAATAAGAAATAGATCGAGAAAGATGGTCATCCAATAGATAGAGACGCTCTTTAAGATTGGTTTCTTTTTTTATAGCAGCTTGTATCACAATTGTTTCTGCCATCGTTGATGCTGTTTCGGCAACACTCATTTTTGCATCTTGCGTCATTTCGGGTAGAGGAAATAGGACCTCATTATGGAAAGCATGACCCAATTCATGAGCAAGGGTAAAAAGGTTGGTCATGGTGTTTGAGAAAGTCATAAAAATGCGACTTTCTTTTAATATAGGAAGAGCAGTACAAAATCCTCCAGGCCTCTTTCCAACACGATCTTCAGCATCGATCCAGTGATTTTCAAAAGCTCTTTTTGCAAAGTCTGCCATTTTAGGGCTAAAGGATCGAAATTGTTGCAGGATGGTTTCTGCAGCTTCCTCATAGGTTATCTCTTTTGATGCTGTCCTTAAGGGAGCTTCAAGATCGTACCAACTCATTTTCTTAATCCCTAGTAAAGCTGATTTACATGCGAGAAACTCTTTTAGGGAGGGTTGGATATGAGTAATTGCAGCCCACATCGCACCTAAGGTTTCAGCAGACATCCGGTTTTCATCGAGAGGATCTTTTAAAAGATCCCAGCCCCTTTTTTTATAGACTTCTAAACGAAAGCCTCCTAAATGATTCAAAATTTGCGAGAAAACGATTTCTGAGCTTTGGAATTTACTCTGAATCGATTCAAAACCTTCCTTTCGTATGCTCCGATCAGGATCTCCAAGCTTATTTTCAATCTGGCCAAACGAAAGCTTTTCTTCTCGAAAAGGAAAAGACATTTCACCGATTTGAGCATCCCAAAGTTTAGACCACCCATGATACCCATCGATCGCCAAGTCATTGATAAAAGTTTCTTTTTCAAACGGAAGCTTATCCTTAACTCTTTTTCTTTTTTCTTCTAAATGAAAAGAGATATCAGGGTGAGTATCGATAAGGTTTTCAAAATCTTGGCTGGAAAGAGCTGCCAAGGTTCCATCAAGCTCTAATTCTAAGTTAGAAAATTGAGTTGAGAGAGTCCTCATCTGACCCTTTAAAATTAAGGCTTTAGAGTCATTAACATCCTGTGCATTTAGGCATTCAACAAAAGCATTCATTTCTCTTAGCGAAAAACTAATTTCTTGAGAAAGAGCAATCGCTTCATTGAGATTATTTTTCTGTAGGAAAACTTTAAAAGAATCGATCTTTTCTTTTGTTTCTTGAAAGGACTTTTCAAAAGAAGTGGAATGACTTCCTCCTTCATAAATCCGGTCTAAATTCCATATTTTGGGAAATTTCATTCTTGCTCCTTGGGGTTTTAACTTTCTATAATGAAAGAACACTAAACTAGTTCTCAAGGAGAATTAATGTCGATTCATTTACTATCTGACGAAACAATTAACAAAATTGCTGCTGGTGAAGTGATTGAAAACCCAGCATCTGTTGTAAAAGAGCTTGTTGAAAATGCCCTTGATGCAAAGAGTGATTTGATTACCGTTGAAATTGAAAGGGGAGGATTTTCTCTGATCCGTATCTCTGACAATGGGACTGGGATGGGACAAGAAGACCTTCTTTTATCTTTAGAAAGGCATGCGACATCAAAGATTCAAACGGCAGGAGATCTTATCCATATTCTTACCATGGGGTTTCGAGGTGAAGCACTCGCCTCTATTGGGACGATATCAAAAATGAAAATTCTCACTGCAAAAGAGAAAATGGATCATGGATATGAAGTGTCTTGCAACGGGGGAAAAATGTCAGCTCCCCATGCTGCAGCACGAAGTCAAGGGACGACAATTGAAGTACGCTCCTTGTTTTACAATGTTCCTGCACGCTTAAAGTTTCAAAAAACAGTACAGGCTAGCCAAAATACGATCACGAAACTGATAACAAAATTCTCTTTAGCTTATCCTGAAAAAACGTTTCGATATTTTTCTGATGGAAAAGAAATGATGAATCTCCTTCCAGGACAACTTAAAGAAAGATGTCGAGAGGTATTAGGAGAACCTTTTATCAATGAAGCATCCTGCATTGATTTTTCAGCAAAAGGTATTCTTATAAAAGGATGGACAGGGTCTCCGGTCTATGCAAAAACAAATCGGTTAGGGCAGCATCTTTTTGTTAATGGAAGAGCTGTTATTTCTCCACAAATCTCTCACGCGATTTACGAAGGATATGGAACGCGACTAGTAGCAAATCTTCACCCTACTTATGTCCTCCATATGAGCCTTTCTCCAGAATCGATTGATGTTAATGTTCATCCTCAAAAAAGGGAAATTCGTCTACGCGAAGAAAAAAGCATTCAAACGATAGTAAGACAAGCAGTTTTGAGAGGATTCAAAGGGGAAGAAAAAAGGATCTCTGCTCCAAAAATAGAGTGGAGCTTTGATTCCTCTCTTAAGTTTCAAGAAACGTTTGATGATCCGATCCAAAGTTTTACCTTTGATTCTCATGAAGAAGATTTGCCTGCTATTGGTCTTTTTGATTCTTACTTAGTTCTCCATCAAACAGCTCTCATTGGTCTTGCAAATGAAGGGGGGATTTATCTTGTCGATTTAGAAGCTGCTACAGCGCGCGTCTTATATGAACGTTTTTTAAAAAGGGAAATAGCTCCCTTTCAAACCCTTTTATTTCCGTTAACTCTTGAATTTATCCCCCATGAAAAAGAGCAGCTACTCATCCATATTGAGGAGATTAAAACTATGGGAATCGATATCCGTCCTTTTGGTGCAACCACATTTATTGTGGATGCTTTAAGTCCTGATATAGAAGAAGAAAAACTTCAAGGACTTCTTGAAAGTCTTGCGCAGGTTTTCGATCAGAATTTAGTTCGAAAAGAACTTGAGAAAAGACTTGCACTTTCAGCTTCGTATTCTGCAAGATCACAAAAAAAGGGTTGGGCTTTAGTTGAAGCTAAACAGATAACGAAGGCGCTTCTTAAAACTTCCTCTCCTTACAACTGTCCAAAAGGGATGAAAACGATTGTTGCTTTAAGTCATGACGCAATCAAAAAGTTATTTCAGAAAAAGAATCCTTAAATTGCGAAAAATATTCTCTTCAGTGAGTTTGGATGGGTTTATTATTGAAAACCCAACCGACCTCGCCTACTTCAGAGGATTACAACTTTCTCGAGGGAGACTGTTGATTTCCAAAAGCAGTGTTGTTTTGTTTGTGGATGGCAGACATCTTAACATAGGGAGAAAAAAGAATCTCCTTACCCTGTAAAAAAACTAGGGAAAATAGAGCTCGAGAATGTTTTGAAAACATGGGAGAATTCCGTTACTTTTGGTTTTGATACAAGTCTTTCTGTTGCAGCGCATAAAACCCTCAAAGATACATTAAAGGCATTGTGGGTTTTTTAGCGCACTCGATCTTGTGGTGGATCATATGTGACATCTAAGTCTAGAGAACATTTTCTATAATGAATGGTCTCCATGAATAACTCCTTGTTTGAAGAGATAGCATATCATGTTGGATGTTTCTCTTCTAATTACTACATCTATAAT
>JAUHQH010000137.1 GCA_030408485.1 Candidatus Neptunichlamydia sp.
GAGATGTGTATAAGAGACAGGGTGGAGGCGGTACAACAAGAAGCGGTAGTTCAAACATTGGGATCAATGGGGGAAGTGGAGGACCATCTTGCGGTGGTGGTGGTGGTGGTGGCATCAATGGTGGCACAGGAGGAGGAAGCGATAGTTGTGGAAGTCCCGGAGGAAACGGCTCTGGTTTTGCTGCAGGCATTGGAGGAAATGGGGGGACAGATAATGTTACCGGAATAGGAGGTGGTGGCGGTGGAAGTGGAGGAGCTTATCCAAGCGTTTCAACAAATGCAGGTAATGGAGGTTTCGGAGGAGGAGGAGGAGGGCTTGGTGATGGGAACCAAAATAACCCGATCCAATCTGCCGGAGATGGAGGCTTTGGAGGAGGAGGGGGGTCTAGTTCATGGAGAGGCAACGCAGGTCACGGAGGCTTTGGCGGTGGCGGTGGCGGTTCTTATGAAGGTGCAGGAGGAAACGGAGGTTTTGGTGGGGGTGGAGCTCCTGGAGCGATTTCAGATGGAACAAGCCCTTTTGGAGGAGGAACCTCATCAAATGATAATGGAGCTGGGGGTGGAGCTGCGTTTGGCGGAAGCATCATAATTCACAATGGAGGACACCTTACTTTAACCAACCCGCAAATCACAGGAAGTAATATTCAAGAAGGAACAAGAACACCTGGTACAAGTGCTGGCAATGGAATGGCCCTTGGAAAAGAAATTTTTCTTATGTCCGGGGGAACACTTACATTCAATATCTCTTCAGAAACCTTTACCTTGCCAAGTCCTATTGAAAGCGATCGAGGAGCTGGTGGCGGGACTGGAGGAGGTGTGATTAAAACGGGCGCGGGAACATTAGATCTATCTTCAGTTGGCACGCAAACATATACTGGTTCGACCGTTATTCAAGAAGGTTTAATTCGTATGAGTGCGGATGATAACTTTGGTCCGTTGACAAATGCCGTCTTCATTAATGGAGGAGGAATTTATCCCAATTCTAGCTTTACGTCAACAGCACGCCCTATCCAAATCACTTCTTCGGGAATTATTCGTGTAGACAATGGAAATAGTTTTACCGTCGCCACTACTATTTCAGGAGTAGGATCTTCTTTAGAGAAAAGAGGGCAAGGGATACTCAATCTTGGAGGAGTCAATACTTACGCTGGGGAATCGACAGTTAATGGAGGAGTATTACGACTTGTTGGAAGAGGAACTCTTGGGAATGGAGGAGACTTAGATCTTGTTGGCGGTGGTTTTGAAATTGCAGCGGGTGCAGGGACAAAAACCATTAGAGCGTTAAGAGGGGGAGGGACAGGCATTGATTTAAATAACAATACTCTTAGGATCGCAAACGGATCGTATAGTGGAGTGATTTCTGGAAGTGGAGGAATTACAAAATATAGTACAGGGACCCTAGATCTATCAGGTGCTAATATCTATACAGGAACTACAACGCTTGCAGATGGAATCGTAAATATTGACGGAAGTCATAACTTTGGAGGTGGTGGAGATCTTATCTTTAATGGAGGAACGCTTAATACAACAGGAGATTTTGCAATCAATAACCCAACTAACATGGTAGGGACTGGAACTTTTAGCATCGCGACAGGAACACTCACCCACCATGGGGTGATTTCAGGAGCTGGAGACCTTAACAAAATGGGAGTTGGAACACTTTATATGACTACTTCCAGCCCTTACACCGGAGCCTTAACAGTTCAACAGGGAACACTCATTGTTGGTAGCACATTTCCTTGTCCTATTATTATAGATCCTGGTGCTTTGTTAATAAGTGGAAATGGGACTATAGGAAGTCTGCAAAATAACGGAACTGTGGTTCCTGGAGCCTCTATTGGAGTCTTAACAATCAATGGAGACTATACTCAAAGTAATCAAGCCTCTTTAGTGATAGAGATAGATGATGTTCCTACTGTTTCAGATAAATTATTGATCACTGGGCAAGCAAATTTAGATGGCACTATTATTCTTAATCCACTTCCTGGGTCGTATGTAGCCGGAACAACTTACACTTTTATCGAATCTAATTCAGTAAATGGACAATTTGATACACTTTTAGAAACTCACCCTCTAGATTTTTTACTGAACTACACATCTAATGGAGTACAAATTATCATCCCATTTTCAGAAACCGTCCTTCCAGTACCGATTGATGTAATCAGTGGAAATGCAAAAAATATTGCAAAATACCTGTTCTCTTGCAAACAACTCCCCTCTCCTGATCTTATCCCGATTTTAAGAACTCTTGTTAAACTACCTCCAGAAAAATTCACTGAGGCTCTTCTCAAACTAGGACCCGAGCAATTTGGGGCTCTGGCTCTAGGACATCTTCAAACAAGTACTCGGATTGGACAGTCTATGAATCGAGCCAAAAGCTTCTACGAAGATTATTATTTGACTCCTTGTTATCCCACGTTTAATCCACCATCCTATTCTAACCATATGATATGGATAGCTCCTATTGGATATTACTACAAACAAAATGAAAGGGATGAACAAGTTCCTTTTGAAAATAGAACTTATGGATTCACAACTGGAGTTGACCACTGTTTCTCTAATCACTTTGTTTTGAGTGGAGGATTTGGATATACCCACTCAAATCTTAATTGGAAACAAAATAGGGGGTGTTCTCATATCCAGTCGATTTATCTTGGCCCTTCTATAGGTTATATTAGTCCTCAAGGATATATCGGGCTTTCTTTGGTAGGTTCTCGTTCTTCTTATGATGTTAAAAGAAGGATTGCCTTCTCATCCTTCAAAGAAACAGCAGAAAACCATCATAAGAGCTGGGATTTGCTTGCAGAAATCAATGGAAGTATAAAGCTCAAATTGCCAGAAATCTTGAATAAGAACCTTTTTATGATTTCATCAGTTACAATCGATTATTTGAATATTTTCGAAAGTGGTTACCAAGAATCTGGAGCTGGACCAATTGACCTATCTGTCAAAAATGTTCATTCAACTTTTGTCCGCCCAGAAGTGACAGTTAGACTTATGAAAGAACTGACCGTCCATTTATTATGTGCCTCCCCTAGCATCTATATGGGTTGGCAAAAAAATATCCCTTTAACTCAATCCTACTACACCTCAAGCTTTTATAAGCAAGAAGTATGCAGTAAGAACTTCACTGTAAAAAGTTACCATAGTTCAACAGATCAACTCGTATTAGGAACCGATTTAATAATCATGGGTTGCAAAGCAAACTGGTCCTTGAAGGTCGGGTACAAAGCAAGCATATGTGATCATTTCAATACCCAGGAAGGAACTTTAAACTTCAATTGGAATTGGTAGCGTATCATTCTGTTTCTGTTGAAGCGCTAGAGGAACTTAAACTTTAAAGGAGAGTGGCCTTGCCTCGATTTTGTGGACGACTTTAACATAGCGTTTTTCGTTGTTTTTCTTACAAATTTTGTTGGGTTTTCGCATCCCAATCTTGAGTGTCTTCTCTTAGTATTGTAACAACACTCTATGTAACTAAATATCTCATTTGACTAAAAGCAAAATCACTTTGGAGCATGAAGAAAAGGTTAGAAGAGATGTGAAAGCTTTTGGTTTCATTCATATATACCTTACTTTGCTTTAATGGTTGTAGTTGCCGAAGCGAGGGGGCCTTGCTCATCTTCAGCGATAATTAGATAGCTATACACTTTATTTTTCTCCCGATTATAATCTTTATATATTCGAGTATCACCACCAGCGATTGTTGCTATCAGGACTCCGTCGCGATGAATGTTATATTGGATAGGAATGGACTCTTCAAGAGGTGTGGACCAACTCCAACTCAGTTGGATATAAATATCAGATTCAACTAAAAAGCTATTACTTTTACTTTCTGCTGTAGCGGTCAAATTTCCTTGAGGGGTAAAGTCAAGATTTGGAGTAATGGCAATCATAGAGGGGTTTGAAACTCCAACAGGGATTGTTGTTGTGACAGAGTTTGTCGCAATGTCGATAACACTGACATCATTACTGCCATTATTTACAGTATAGGCAAAACTTCCATCTGGAGTAATGGCAATACCCTTAGGACCCTCTCCTACGAGAACTGTAGTTACCAGGGCATTTGTTTTAGTATTGATGACACTAACATTTTTAGAGTTTTGATTTGTTACATAGGCAAAGTTGCCATCAGGTGTTATAGCAATCTTTTGCGGGTTTGATCCTACACTAACGTGTCCTATGAGTGAGAGAGTCCTATCCATTTTAGAGACATTATCTTGATTTGAATTGGCTAGAAAAAGGAATTCTCCGTCGGGAGTGATTGCAATACCTCTACTCGCGTCTTCCGTATAAAAAGTTTTATGAGTACTGGTGTCTGTATCGATGGTACTTAGGCTCTTAGATTCGGGATTTGAGGCGTAGGCAAGATTTATACTAGGGGAAAATGCGACATCACTAGCCGGACTTACTAGAGTGATCTCTTTAATGATTGTATTGGTTGCCGTATTAATTACATGGATCGAAGACGAAGAATTTTGAGCGACATAAGCAATCTTTTCTTTAGGTGAAATCGCAATTGCATTAGGGTCTCCTAGGTCAATGATTGCTTTAACAATGGCGTTTGTTGCTACATCAATGACACTGACATCTCGACCTATAGTCGCATAAGCAAATTTTCCATCAGGGGTAATTGCAATAGATTTTGCCTCGGCAGAAAAAGGAATGGTTGTTAGTACTTTGTTAGTTGCAACGTTGATCACTTCAACGCCTTCTTTACCTGTGACATAGGCAAAATAATCAGCAAATGCGATAAAATTCTGCAAGGCAAAAACTAGGGTAAAAATTAGGGTGAAAGCTTTCTTTTTCATGAGGTACCTCGTTTTTCTTAGAATAAGAACTGTAAAGAAAATATTTTTTAATAACTGCTGATTTATTTGCAAGGAAATTCGCAAGTTGAGTGGGAGTGTTGAAAAAAGTCTGGTAAGAACAGCTCTTTTTATTATTCTGTAAAGCTTATACTTAGCGTAATTGTTGCGAGAAGAGGAATCTCTTCTTTGCTCCAAGGATCTCCTGTATATTGGGTAGGAGTTTCGCAAACGATGGCTCCTTTCTGAATTAGTGGAAACATCATCATGAAGCTTTCATAGAATAAGACTTTCTCTTAATGGTTATTACTTATCTGGCAATACCTTTTGTCAGGTTGATTTCACCCAACATCTTAGCTTGTGCCAAATGTTTTGATTCTCGAAAAGTTTGCCATGCCGTTTTCCCATAACAATACCTTCCACTGTGGGGATGCTCCCCATTATACTCTTTCTATGCTTGTATAGACTTAACTCTTCCTAAATACAGTAGAATGAAGCCTTTCGGCAGCAATCTAGTGGGGTATCCTTCATTTTAAGAGTTAACTTTTTCTAAAAAATCTAGTTGTTGATGCAAAACTTGATAATCTTTCACTTTCTTGGTTTTTTAACTCACCTTACGCAAAAGGAGGTTGAGTTATAATTTATGACTATCGAGGAATGCTTTGATCCAAAAGTTTGACTCAGATATTTTAGAAATTGGTGCGTAGATGAAGAAGTCAGTTAGCGAAATTGCAGAGTTTTTTGGCTCTCTTTCTAATCGAGAGGGTATTGTTGCACATACTGCTTTTGATAGTAGGCAGGTAAGAGAAGGAACACTTTTTTTTGCCCTCACTGGTGAGAAAGTTGATGGCCACCAATTTTTAGAAGAAGTCGCAAGAAAGGGGGCTATTGCTGCAATTGTTTCCAAAAAGTATTCCGGCCCCAGTTTTGGGATGGAACTCATCCCTGTTTCAGATGTGAGAAAGGCACTTCAAAGTTTAGCCCGCGAGATTTTCAAGGATAAAAACCCCTTGGTGATTGGTGTCACAGGAACTGTGGGGAAGACAACAGCTAAAGAATTTATTGCGGGAGTTTTAAGTGAAAGGTTTCGAGTGGCAAAAAATCCGGGTAGTATGAACTCTCAGGTTGGCGTACCATTGACGATTCTTAGTTGGGAAGGAAATGATGAGATCCTTGTTTTAGAGATGGGGATGAGTGAAGAAGGAGAGCTTTCTCGATTGATTGAAATTGCCCCACCAGAGCTGTGTGTTTTAACAAAGATTAGCTTGGCCCATTCTGTTTTTTTTAATGACTTAAACGGAATTGTAGAAGCTAAGTGCGAACTTTTTAAATCAAAAAAGATAAAACATGCCTTTTTGAATCAAGACACGGCAGGATTCAAAGCTGTTCAAGAAATTCAATCTCCCAAAACATGGTTTGGTGAGTGTACGCTGCAAGCGCCGTTTTCAGAGTCACAACTTTTAGAAAACTTAGGAGCTGCTGTCAGCATTGCTAGATATTTAGGAATGACAGAGGAAGAAATCCTCAAAGGGATTCAAAAACTGAAACCTTTCAAGCGTCGTGGAGAAAAAATCGAAAAAAATGGTGTTTTGTTTATCGATGATTCTTATAATTCATCTCCAGTTGCAGCAAAAGCAGCTTTTAAAAGCATGCCTGAGGGAAAAAATCGATTCGCTCTTTTTGGTGCGATGAAAGAATTAGGTCCTTTTGAAAAAGAAAGTCATCTAGAAGTTGCAGAATATGCATTTCCAATCATTGATGCACTTCTTTGTGTTGGGAAAGAATGCCAGCCAATGGTGGACTTTTTTAAGAGGAAAGGAAAATTGGCAAAACTTTTTGCATCTAAAGAAGAAGCGACAAAGCATTTAAAAGACATCATGGAAGGTGGTGATGTTGTCTTGCTCAAAGGATCGAATTCCTTCAAGTTATGGACAGTTTTAGAGGAGATTTAATCGGTTGATCTACTTGTTTTTGCAGTATTTAGCCCATCAGACAGCAGTGAAGATTCCTGCTGTTTTTCTCTATACCTCGACACGGATGATTTTAGCTGCCATGACAACACTTCTTCTAACGATTTTTATGGGGCCTTGCTTTATTAACAAGCTTTATGCTTTGAAGACAGGACAATCAATCAGAGTTGAAGATTCCCTCATCCTTGCTGAACTTCATCAAAATAAAAAAGAGACACCGACAATGGGGGGGATTTTAATCCTCATTTCGATGTTGATTGCTCTTGTCCTTTGGATGGACCTGCACAGCTCTTTTACTTTGATTCTATTTATTGCAACGGTTTGGTTAGGGCTCCTGGGTGGGATGGACGACTACCTCAAGATGAAACATAAAAACTCTAAAGGACTCCCAGCAAAAAAAAAATTCGCTTTGCAGCTTTCTTTTGCCGGTTTATTGGGACTTTATCTTTTATGGTCTTCCTTGAGTCAGGCGATTCATTTCGGTCATTGGTTTTCTCCTCCAGCGATGAATT
The DNA here is from genome assembly GCA_030408485.1 of Candidatus Neptunichlamydia sp. Taxonomy (GTDB): domain Bacteria; phylum Chlamydiota; class Chlamydiia; order Chlamydiales; family Simkaniaceae; genus Neptunichlamydia. The sequence continues at coordinate 7,290 of JAUHQH010000137.1, forward strand.
ATGGAGACTATTTTTTCCCTTTTAAAAAAGGAACGCTTTTTACTTTAGGAGGAGTGGGAGTCATTTTAGCCTTTATCATCACAGTGGTTGCTTTGACAGGCGCTTCAAATGCGGTGAATTTAACAGATGGGCTTGATGGTTTAGCTTCTGGATGTATTATTTTAGTTGCCGCAGTACTTGCGATCTTTGCATTTTTATCGAACAACAGTGAAATGGCCCGTTACTTGAACATCCCTTACATCGAAGGGTGTGCAGAAATTGGGGTTTATTTATGTGCCATGGGAGGAGCATGTCTTGGATTTTTATGGTACAATGGACACCCAGCACAAGTTTTTATGGGGGATACGGGGTCTCTTGCTCTAGGGGGAATTTTAGGAACGGCAGCAGTCTTAATGCGACGAGAATTTTTGCTGGCCCTGGTTGGAGGGATTTTTGTAATCGAGGCTGTTTCAGTCATCTTGCAAGTCTTGAGCTACCGCTACCGTAATAAGAAGAGGATTTTTCGATGTGCTCCTCTCCACCACCATTTTGAGTTTAAAGGATGGTCGGAACAAAAAGTGGTCATCCGATTTTGGATTATCGGTCTAATCCTTGCACTTATCGGGTTAGCCTCAATTAAGTTTCAGTAATGATAGCATTAATTATTGGTTTAGGTATGAGCGGGAGGGGAGCTGCAAAACTCCTTCTTCAGAAGGGGTATGAAGTGATTGCTATCGATAAGAACCCTCAGGAGATAGATGGTGTCCAAGTGCTTCCAGAAACTGCAAAAATTGAAAAAGTGGATCTGACGGTATTATCTCCTGGAATTTCACGAAACCATCCTCAAGCTCAGGGAAGAGAGGTGATTGGGGAAGCGGAGCTTGCCATGCGCTTTTTAAAAAATTGCGCGATTGGAATTACAGGGACAAATGGAAAGACAACACTTACCATTCTTTTAACTCATCTATTGAATTTTTCGGGAATCAAAGCCCGAGCGTTAGGGAATGTTGGAGCAAGTATTGCAGAGTACGCTTGTCATCCTGATCCTACAGAATTTTTAGTGATAGAATTGAGTTCTTATCAGTTGGAGACGATGGTGACAAAGGGTTTTGATTATGGTGTTATTACAAATGTATCTCCTGATCATTTAGACCGGTATGAAAATTTTGAACATTATAAAAGAACAAAATATCGATTAGGTGAATTATTAAAGGAAGGGGAAATTATTGATGAGAATTCTTATTTACAACTAACGAAAAACGAGAGATACTGGGAGTCAGAATGTGATCCTGTTTTGCGTGCTGCTTGGCTCATTTCACAAAAGTTGGGAATCGACTGGGGTCAATTTTTAGAAGGGATAAAAAATTTTAAACGACCTCAACACCGAATGGAAAAAGTACGAGAGCTCGAGGAAGTTATATTTATTAACGATAGTAAAGGGACGAATAGTCATGCTGTTCTCTATGGATTATCACAACTTAAAGGCCCTATCCTTTTAATCGCTGGAGGAAAAGGAAAAGGAGAGACCTTTGAAAACTGGAAAAAGCCTTTCGAAGGAAAGGTTAGAAAAGTCTTTGCGATCGGAGAAATTGCTTTAGAGCTTAAAGAAAAACTCACAAATATTACTGTTTGTAATGACTTACAAGAAGCTGTTAGAGAGGCCTATAATGCTTCTAAAAAAGGGGATACAGTCCTCCTCTCCCCAGGTGCTGCTAGCTTTGACCAGTTTCAAAATTATGAAGAGAGGGGGAAAAAATTTAAAGACTATGTGAAACAGCTGAAGGAAAAACAATGAACCGAAGAGATATCATCATCGTCGCAGTTCTCATCAATGCAGGACTTCTTGTTACCCTCTTTGTCAGCTCTCGAAAGAAAGAGAGTGTAATGGACCTTGTATCTTCTAAACCGATTAAAGAGCAGGTTGACGTTGTAGCAAAATTGGCTCCCCGGAAAGAAAAAGGGGGAGACCAGGTGGATCAGGTGATTAGCCAATACACAGCAATGATAAAAGTCGAAGAAAAAAAAGACGAGCTTCTTCCTCCAGTCCTCACTCCAACAAAAAAAGAAGAAGAAACTCCTGTTTTCAAAGCTCCTGTAAAGACCTCTCTTCGGGTTGTTACTGTTGAAAAAGGAGACGTTCTTGAGAAGATTGCCAGAGGTCATGGCGTTAGTGTTGACGAAATCATGAAGCTGAACAATCTTTCAAACTCTCGTTTACAAATCGGACAGGAATTAAAACTTCCTGAGAAGAAAGCTCCAAAAGTTGAATCGAAAAAAGAAGAAGAGGGAAAGTACTATATAGTAAAAGGTGGTGATAGTCCCTGGACAATTGCCCGGAAGCATCACATGCAAGTCGAAGATCTTCTTAAACTCAATAATATTGATGAGGAAAAGGCTAGACGACTCCGTCCTGGGGATCGCTTAAAGATAAAATGAGAAGTGTTTATTTTCTCCTCTCTTTTGTCACGATTCTTTTTGCAATCGGAATCTTAATGGTTTTCGATACCACCTCTGCTGAGGTGATCGATAGAAGTTTGAATGTCAGCACCCACCATGCCTTGATCAGGCAGCTTGTTTGTGGATGTTTAGGAGTTATTTTTGCTCTCCTTGTTTACTTCTTTGGGTATAAGAAGCTTCTTGAATTTTCCCCCTATCTTTTTTATGGATGTACTACTTGTTTATTTCTGGTTTTTGTTCCAGCGATTGGAAAAGCGCTTAACGGTGCTCATCGATGGATCTTTTTGGGGCCTATTTCTTTTCAACCCTCAGAGTTTATGAAAATCATTGCTCCACTCTACTTTATTCATCTTTACTTAAAAATAGAGAAAATGACCCTAAAGCAGTTTTACTTGATAATTTTGCGGTTGTTCATTCCTCTATTTTTAATACTGATTGAACCTGATAATGGAGCTGTAGCGATCATTATGGCAACGATGATGGCACTTTTCATCTTATGTCGTGTGAAATGGCTCTATTGGTTTCTTCCTGTTCTCTTTTTAGTTTCACTTGGAGGTTTAGCAGCATTTCAGATGCCCCATGTGAAACAAAGAATTCGGGTCTACCTTCATCCAGAGGTTGACTTACTAGGAAAAGGGCATCAACCTTATCAAGCTAAAATTGCAACAGGATCAGGTCGTCTTTTTGGACGTGGAGTTGGAGAAAGCCTCCAAAAGTTAAACTACTTGCCAGAAGCGCGCAGTGATTATATTGCTGCCATTTATGCAGAAGAGCTTGGGTTTATTGGAGTTCTTTTTCTGGTACTCCTTTATCTTTCAATTGCTTATAGTGGTTTTCACATTGCCCTGAAAGCGGGGACGAAAGGAGGATTTTATGTTGCAAGTGTGATGATTTTCCTGATTTCTTTTCAGGCTTTTCTAAACTTAGGGGTGGTATCAGGACTCCTTCCGAGTAAAGGAACAAACCTACCCTTTTTTAGCCAAGGAGGTTCTTCTTTACTAGCAAATTGTATTGCGATTGCTTTGATTATGAGTGCGCGTCGAGTAAAAGAGCGGGAAATAACATGGAAGAAAGTAGAAATGACTTAAATATCCTTATTGCGGTGGGAGGGACGTGTGGTCACCTTTTGCCTGCACGAGCTTTAGCTTCAGCACTGGTTCAGAAACATCCCGATATCTCCATTACCTTTATCGGAGCAGGGCTGAAAAGAAACACCTATTTTAAAAAAGACCGTTTTCCTTTTTTAGATATCGAAAGTGGAACTCCTTTTAAGAAAGATCCCATTCACATCCTTAAAGTACTTCTAAAGATCTCGAAAGGGCTAAAACGTAGTTTGAAGTTTATTAAAGAGAAGAAGCCTGACCTGATTGTAGGATTTGGGAGTTATCACACGTTTCCAGCAATTTATGCTGCAAAGCTAAAAAAAATCCCTATTATTATCTTTGAAAGCAATGCTCTTCCAGGACGTGTCAACCGTTTTTGCTCTAAGTGGGCCAAGATTTCAGCGATCCAATTTTTGCATGCCCGAGATTATTTAAAGTCTGATTGTGTTTGTGTTCAAATGCCTCTTCTCAAAAAGAAAGGAGATCTGTCACAAAAAGAAGCGCGCGCTTATTTTGGCTTAGAGGAAAAGAGGTTAACCTTTCTTATTTTTGGGGGATCGCAAGGAGCACAATCAATTGATCATTTTATTTGTGGAGCTTTGGAACCCTTGAATTCAAAGGGAATTCAATTCCAAGTCGTTCATATTGTAGGTGATGCTAAACGGATAGAAAAGCTTCAAGAGATCTATAAAAAATACCAGATTCCCTCTTCAGTAAAGGTTTTTGAAGAAAAAATGGAGTATGCTTGGGTCGCTGCAGATCTCAGTATCTCAAGAGCAGGCTCTGGAACCCTTGCGGAACTGATAGAATTTTCTATTCCAAGCATTCTCATTCCTTACCCCTTGGCAACAGAAAATCATCAATCTACAAATGCTGCATTTGTTACAGAAGAGATTAAAGGAGCTGTGACTTTGGAAGAAGAAGGTCTCAGAGGATTTATTTTAGCTGATACGATTAGTCAATTGCTTGCAAATGATCAAGAAGCATTAAAAAAGATGAAAAGAGCATTAAAGAACTTTAAAAAAGAAGAGAGTAAACAAGATCTTTGTTCACTTGTCCTCAAAACATTATGATAAACCTACCGCGATAATCACTTCTAAGGATTAAAAGATGTCGAAAAGGGAAAAAAGAACAAAAAGTGATTATCGCGATAGGTTCATGACAAAAGGGTTTCATTTTTTAGGGATTAAAGGAATTGGAATGAGTGCTCTTGCTCATATTCTCCTAGAGAAGGGGATACCGGTTTCAGGTTCTGATCTTTCTGATATCTCATCTTTGGAAGCATTAGGGGTTAAGCGCTCAAAAACTTTACCCGATAAGGGAACAATTATTTATAGCTCAGCGATTCCTTCAGATCATCCTGCTTTACTTCAAGGAAGGAAGGAAAAACGCTCCATTCTTCATCGTTCTGAGTTAATTAATAGTCTCCTCAAAGGAAAAAAAGGGCTTTTGGTTGCTGGGACTCATGGAAAAACCAGCACTTCCTCCCTCTTATCCTGGGTCCTTATTTCTGCAGGACTTCATCCTTCTTTTGCTGTGGGAGGCATTCTTCAAAACCTTCAGAAAAATGGAGGATATGGGACTGGAGACTTCTTTGTTTTAGAAGCTGATGAAAGTGATGGAAGTTTTCTGAATTACGAAGGGGAAGGAGCGATTGTAACGAATATTGAAAAGGAACACCTAGCCTTCTGGAAAAATGAGAAAAAACTCGTGGAAGGTTTTCAAACCTTTATATCTCGAATTAGGGATAAAAAACTTCTTTTTTGGTGTAAAGATGATCCTCTTTTGAAAAAGATACATCCGCCTGGAACTTCTTACGGGAAAGAAGGGGACTTATCCCTTTTATTGTGCGAGCAAAACGGAGAGAAAACGGTTTTTTCCGCTCAATTTGAAGGGAAAGTTTACCAAGATATTGAACTTCCACTGATGGGGGAAAGACTCGCACTCAATGCTTTGGCTATTTTTGGTTTATCCTTAAAACTAGGAATCTCCGAAGAAGTGATACGAAAAGCCTTTTTAAGTTTTAAAGGAGTTAAGCGAAGACATGAAAAGATTGGTGAAATTGACTCTATCACAATTTATGATGACTATGCCCATCACCCGACAGAAATTAAAGCGCTACTGAAGAGCCTAAAAAAAATGAGGAAGAGAGGGAGGCTGATTGCTCTTTTTCAACCTCACCGTTTTTCAAGGACTCAAGAACTCTTTTCCGATTTTAATGGGGCTTTTGATAGTGCTGACTTATTGATTCTCACTTCCATTTATCCTGCAGGAGAGAAACCTATTCCTGGAATTACCGGTAAGACTCTTTTTAAACAAGTAGATGAGGGAAATGCTCTTTTTTTGGAAAAAGAATTTCTACTTGATTATCTTCCAAAAATGTTATTGCCTGGAGATATCCTTGTAACTATTGGAGCTGGAGATATTGCACAGGTCGGTATCAAACTTCTTCAGGAACTTTCATGAAATATGTACGCTTTGTGTTGCTAGTTTGTTTTTCTCTTCTTTGTATTGGAACCTTCTACTATACCCTTTCTTATTTTGAGCAAAGAAAACCAGTAAGAACGCCTATTAAAGTCATTGCTCAAACAGGTTCTATTAAAGAGGGACTTAAAACAGATTTTCTTGCAGAACTTCTTGACTTATCTGTTGATAATCCTAAACATTTGAGCACTGAAGAAGTGGAAGAAATTTTAGAAAGAAGTCCATTAATTAAAAAGGTTTCTGCTTCTTATCTGAATTCAGAAACCCTATATGTTGACTACACCCTGAGACATCCGGTCTTTGCATTGATTGACATTGAAAACGCAGCACTTGATCTTGAAGGGTATCTCTTCCCCTTAAACCCCTATTTTACTCCGAAAAAACTTCCAGAGCTCTACTTAGGACTCAAAGAGATCATCCTCTTTGGAGAATCCCTACAAGGAAAGGAGATGGCTTTAGCTACAGAGCTCTACCACCTCTTAAAAGGAGAGATCAATAGGATTGACCTTTCTCACATCAATGAAAGTTCTTTAGGGAAGAAAGAGATTGTTGTAGTTCTAGAACTCCCTAATAGTAGCGCGAGACATATCCTTCGCCTGTCTACAAAAAGGTATCAAGAAGAACTTCATGACTATCAGGCTCTTCAATCAACTGTTCAAGGGGGGGACTTTATTATAGATTTAAGGGTCTCTGATCTTGCGTATGTCACACAACTGAAAGACGATACCATCTATCAAAAATAATATGTAGAATTGGATTTGAT
>JAUHQH010000138.1 GCA_030408485.1 Candidatus Neptunichlamydia sp.
GATGTGTATAAGAGACAGCTAAATTATTTTTGATAAATGGTATTACGCTATAATTTTTGCATTATCATGATTAGGGCAAGACCCTATTAAATAATTATTTTACGAAGGTAATTCAATGACCGCATTCTTAGGAAGAATCACGGGTGCTGTTTCAGGTGTAGACAATACAATTACATAAGGAGCATTCTTTGGAAAAGAACAGATGGAGTTGCTATTCCTTATTTTGAAACAGCTACTTCATACTAACCACAATCTCTACGTTTTAGAGTTTTTTCTAAAGGGATTGCAGCTGGTTTTGTATTGGCAATGAGTGTTAGCTCCTTCGATTAATAAATCAAGAAGCTAATTTCTGTTAAGATTGATTCGATTTGCAGAATCAATCGAACAGGTCCAAAATGGACCTTTTTGATCAAGTGACTCGGTGATGAAAATCAACCGGCCACTTTTTTCTTGCGCGCGCATCCGTATGCCATGAGGAACTTCTAGAGTCAAATCTCCCTCTACCGTTAGGTTCTCAGCAAAAAACTCCGAATGTCCATGCAGTACGATTTTTAATGCAGCAACTCTTTTGACTTCATGCTTCCAAAAAAGATGATCCTCTTCCCAATCGATTCCCCCATTGATAACCTGTACATTTTTCAGATGACAGCGTCCTGTTTGATTAGAGTAGATGAGAGTTCCCTTTTCAACATGACCCATCGGATCAGTCGCATGAATCAAAAGACTTCCATTAAGAGAAAGATTCTCGAGTTCTAAATCAGCAATTTCAAGTTGGAGCTCACTTCCATTATAAAGCTTTCCTCCACGAATTTTTTGTCCGATAATAGGATATAAAGGGCCCAAAGCGGGATGATAACTGAAAAGAAAAGAAGGACCTTCTCTTGCAAATGTTTTCTCATCCGGAAAGGGAGGAAGCTCCATCTGAGAATGGTTCTTAAGAAGCTCTTCCGCATTTAACATGTAATCATAATAACATCCTTCAGGCGTCTCTAGCATTTTTCCTTTGACGCTCGATTTTTTTTTTGTTGTCGAAATCGTTTTCCGCCTCTCATTAAATGTTAGATAGGAAGGAAGAGAAGTCTCTTTTCCTACGGCAAAGGCATCTGCAATGTTTTGCATTGTCGTTTCAAGACGAGCCATCTCTTCCTTTTCTTCTTGAGCATGATAATGATGCCCCTTTCGAAAATTGACCAGAAGTCCAGGATTTGGGAGTTTTTCTACTGCTTGATTGACTGCTTTAAGGTCCGCAAAAAGAATGTTGGTATTAGAAGGAAAGCGGGAATATTTCCCATTGGACTGATTGGGCTTATCTTCAATCCCATATTTTTCAAAATCACAGTACTCGATATTCGTTAAAACCCTTTTCCCTTGAATCTCTTTTACAACATTCATTCCCTCATGAGCATTCACTAGTCGAGGACAAGAAGCAAATCCGAACGTCTTATCCTTTTTGTAGCCAATTCCTAGAAAAGCGAGAAGACCATGATCAATAGCAGCCATAGGGTTGTTGATCTGTCTGATTAAAGCTTTTGTAACACCTAAGGAATCAAACCATTCAAACACATGGTTCTGCTTTAAAAGTTTCCAAAGCATTCCATGTCCTCCGGGCTTCAACAAAAGCTTCAAAGGCTTTTGCAAACACCACTCTCCCCTCTTTGTGAAGGTGGGAACTGAGGGTTGCTTAAAAAACTTAAACACAGACTTAGGGCGACCAAACCACTTATTTTGGATACAAATCGAGCGAATATGCTCATGATTTCTATTGATACATGACGTCATCATCCCAATAGGCGTTGTCACTTGAGCTCCGAACAGCTTATAGTGAAGATATTCTCGAGCTTGTAGATCAGCAATGACTCCCTCTAGAAGGGGTTTCCCTAAGAAGATAAGGCGCGCAGCGGGAAGTCCCTCTTCTGTTTTTTCATCTTTGAGTTGAAGGCGATCTGCAGTGCCTCCTATAGGATAAAGCTCCCCTATCATACCTTGGCTCTTGATTCCTTCGATAATGGCTTTTCTAACCTCTAAGGAATCTTTACTTAAATCTTCCCCTTCTGGGGGGGTTAACTTTTCTTTTTCGGATGAGCGGTTATCCGTTGTCAATAAGGTTAAGACCAAATATTGGTAACCAATAATTCCACCAAGATCCTGGTAAAAAGTTTCGAAAGCGAGCAAGTCTTCAAGAAGAGGGCGGAGTCGATGAATCGCATCGTTTTCAACTTCTCCAAAAAGACGCTTTCCTTGTCCAATTGCAAAGATCTCTTTAATCACATATTCACATTCTAAGGAAAGTCCACTTAAAAAAGTCTTCAACGGCGAAGGAAATGAAAAGAAATCATCCACTTCAGGAAGAGCATTCAACACTTCAATTTTGTCATGAATCGATGAAACATCCTTTAGTTTCACTAGAAGAGAATGCAGATGTTCTTTTTGCCTATCTAAAGGCTCCTGTAAAACTCTTAAATTCATAATCAATAAATTGCCAGTTTTTACCCCAAATGGCAAGAAAATCCCCTATAGGGAGAAAATTCTCGGCGATTTTGCTTTTTTTTTGACTATAAATCCCCAAGAAGGATACAAGAGGACTTCAGTTTAATTAATTCAAATACCTTTTGCGAAAGGAACATATTTTTTTAAAGGAGAACCAAATGGCAAAAAAAGCACCGAATTCAAAGTTCATGAAGCCAATGAAAATCAGCACAGAACTCGCTGAAGTTGTAGGAAAAGGACCTATGCCACGTACTGAAGTAACAAAGAAACTTTGGGCTTATATCAAAAAACATAAAAGACAAGATCCAGATAACAAGCGAAACGTCATTCCTGATGAGAAGCTCTCAAAAGTTTTTGGTGGAAAAAGAGCCATCAACATGTTCGATATGACTAAGAAAGTAAATAAACACCTTTCTTAAAAAACGTCCTACTATTTTCCGTACTCCCCTAGGAGAGTGCGGAAAATTCTTTTCTTATTGTATAATTATCTCCATGAAAACGATTTCTCTAATCTTACTTGCCAGTGGCAAAGGAACGTGGATGGGATCCTCCATCCTAAAAGTTTTTTTCTCTTAAAAAAAAGCAATTATTCTGCATAGCTTCGAGCTTTTTTCTTCTATGGAGGAAATCGACGAAATCGTCGTCGTTTGCCCAAAATCCTATCACTCCTACTTTCCTTGGGGAACCCTTTTTGCAAACTCAGGAAAAGAAAAGCAAGATTCTGTTGAAAGTGGTTTTTAAGAAAACAACAGGTGATATCATCTTAATCCATGATGGAGCGCGCCCTTTTACTACTAAAGAAGATGTTTAAAACTCCTTCATGAAGGAATTCACACCGGGGCAGCAAACCCTTGGAGGTCCCATCAAAAACACAATTAAACAAGTCGACCAAAACTCCCTTGTCGAAAAAACGTTCGACCGCTCTCTTCTTTACGAAATATATACCCCCCAACTCTTAAAACGAGAGTTCTTAGAAAAGGACCTTGAAGTAACGAAGAAACAAAAACTCACGATGATGTTACCCTAACAGAACTCATTGGTCACCCTGTAAAAATTGTGAGAATGTGCATTTATAGATAGAAATTTTGTTATGATCATGTAAAATGAGCTCTTCATGAATGGGAATGAGGAGCAAAATGACTCACTGCAGGAGGTGCGAGAGGAGGCATACCACTGTTTAGCCTTGCCCCGATTTTGTGGACGATTTTAACATAGCCTTTTTCGCTGTTTTTCTTCTTGCTTGCTGCCTTGCTCGTTCTAAGGTTTGCACTACAATCTCTTGCCTCATAACACTGTGGCTCACGATTTTTCTAGAGTAAAGATCCATAATTGCACATAAATATGCCCATCCTTTCTCTGTTCGGATATAGGTGATGTCGCTCCTCCATTTTTTGTTTAGATCTGATGCAGTAAAGTCTTGCTCAAGAAGATTGGGTTTTTGCTTATCAACGACCTTCTTCACACCTTCCTATTTCTTAATCACTTTTGCTGATAACCCTTTCTTTTTCATAATCTTAGGTGCTCTCTTCCTTCCGCAGCTATACCCTTTCTCTTTGAAATCTTTCCATATTTTGGGACTGCCTGCTCTTGATTTCTTCTCTCAAAACTCTTATTCTTGAGCTCTTTTTCCCTGGAAGGACGTTAAAAAGCGGTAATAACCACTTTTCGAGACTCCTAATACTTTCGACATCTTCTTTTTTTTGACTTCCTGTTTTGATAAACTCTCCTCTGCGGTGCGCTCCTAACCAAGAGGTGAGTGTTGATTTGCCGATTCCTAAATCATGAGCCACATCTTTGATTTTCATTCTTTCTTCCCTAACCAAACGAACTGCATTAGCTTTAAATTCTTCGTCAAATTTCTTCATTTCTTAAACTCCCCTTTTTCACGAAAAGTCTATATCACATCTGTCTACTTCTTCGGGGCAAGGCCATCTATTTAGTTCTAAACAGCCCCATTATAGCTCCTTAAATCTTATTTTAATTTTGTCAGGCGTTAAGCAAAAAAGTCATTAGAAACTAGTCAAGGAATTCTTTCCCTGTTATTAGAAGAGTATATCAACCTACCCTTAATTATAGGATAAAGAATGTTGAAAGATAAAAGTCTTCTTAAAACCGATAGCTATATCTATGGAAAATGGGTCAAAGGGAAAAAAACGTTCCCAGTAAAAAACCCTTTTGATGGAAAAAAGATCGCAGATGTTTCAGAAATCGATGGAAAAACTGCAGCGAAAGCGATTGAAGAGGCACATAAGGCCTTTGAAATCTGGAAAAATGTGAGTACAAGAGAGCGTGGCGCCCTACTGAAAAAGTGGGATGCTCTTATGAATGAACACTGGGAAGATCTAGCAACACTTCTTACCTTAGAACAAGGTAAACCTTACGAACAATCCACCCATGAACTGATGGGAAATAATGGCTTCTTCAACTGGCATGCTGAAGAAGCACGTCGTATAGCGGGGTTAACAGTGACTTCACCCGACCCGAATCGCCGTTTTATGATTTGGAAACAACCAGTTGGCGTTGTTGCTATTGTAACACCTTGGAATTTTCCTTCGGTTCTTCCGGTTCAAAAATGTGCTCCAGCTTTGGCGGCAGGATGCACCGTAGTGATGAAACCCGCAGAAGACACACCCCTTTCAGCTCTTGTGCTGGCTGAACTCGCTGACCGTGCAGGGATTCCCCCTGGTGTTTTTAACGTATTAACCTGCAATGATCCCACTGAGGTCGGATATGAATTCACCCATCATCCTTTAGTCCGAAAATTCACTTTTACTGGATCGACAGAGGTGGGGAAAAGTCTTTATAGCGCCTGCAGCAACACCATTAAAAATATAACCATGGAACTTGGAGGAAATTGCCCCGCGGTGATCTTTGAAGATGCCGATATCGATAAAGCTGTTGAAGGAACCTTTGGGTTTAAATTTTACAATGCTGGGCAATGCTGCAATAATATCAATCGCTTTCTCATCCACAAATCGGTCCGTGATCAATTTGTTGAGAAGTTTAAAAAACGGATCGAGGAAAACATCACTCTTGGAAATGGTCTCGATAAAAAAACAACCGTTGGTCCTTTGATTAACAAAGCAGCCATCGCAAAATGTGAAAAACTTGTTGATGATGCCTCATCTAAGGGAGCAACAGCGATCATAGGAGGGGCCCGATCAACTGTTGGCGAACTTTTCTATGAACCGACACTCCTCATTGATATGGATCCCAATATGCAAATGTATCGTGAAGAGGTTTTTGGTCCTGTTGCACCAATTTATACCTTTTCTACAGAAGAAGAAGCGATTCAGATGGCCAACGATACAAACTATGGACTTGCCGCCTATCTTTTCAGTGAAGATATTGGACGCACTTGGCGTGTTGGTGAAGCGTTTGAAGCTGGCTCTGTAGGAATCAATACAACAGATGTTGTTTCTGAACTTCTCCCGTTTGGTGGATGGAAAGAATCGGGACTTGGAAGAGAAAATGGTGTTGTCGGCAGTCTTGATGCCTATCTCGAAAAAAAATCCTTAATTATTTCTGATATTCAAAAATAATACCATTTATGGGACTGTTTAGAACTAAAGAGATTTAGAGACTTACCGAGTACAAAAGTTTTGGGTTTGGAAAAAATAGGTCCTTTTGGACGGTTTTTGATAGATTTTATAGTTTTTAAGTGTTGAGAACTGAAAAATCCAGCTCATTGAGACGCATCTCTCCCTATGAGAG
>JAUHQH010000139.1 GCA_030408485.1 Candidatus Neptunichlamydia sp.
CGCCACTTACACTTACATTATTTTTGATAATAGTATAAGCGTTCTAGAAGTAGACCACTTAAACTATTTCAGTGATTGCAAGAAGACGGTTATATTTTGCTACGCGGTCGGAGCGTGAAAGAGAGCCCGTTTTGATTTGACCCGCACAAGTAGCAACCGTAAGATCAGCAATAAAAGCATCTTCGGTTTCTCCTGAGCGATGAGAGATGACCGTTCCATAATCGTTTTGTTTTGCAAGAGCAATTGTTTCGAGAGTTTCTGTAAGGGTTCCGATCTGATTCAACTTAATAAGAATAGCGTTGGCTACCCCCATTTCGATCCCCTTAAGGAGGAATTTGGGGTTGGTGACGAAAAGATCATCTCCAACAAGTTGTACTTTTGCACCGAGACGGTCGGTAAGGGTTTTCCACCCTTCCCAATCATTTTCATCAAGTCCATCTTCAATAGAATCGATCGGATAGTTCTTAATGAGCTTCTCTAGGTAATCGATTTGATGCGTTGCATCCCGCTCTTCAAACTTTTTTCCAGAATTTTTTTGTTTTTTATCGAAGTAGACCTTTTTTTTTTATCATAAAACTCAGAAGCTGCGCAATCCAGAGATAAAGTCATATCAATGCCAGGTTTTAGGTCTACTTTTTCGATTGCAGAAAGAATGAAATTCAGGGCTTCTTCATCAGAAGAAAGATTAGGAGCAAACCCACCTTCATCTCCTACAGAAGTCACATGACCCTTGTCCTTAAGAAGCTTTTTTAAGGCATGAAAGGTTTCTACGCCATAACGGAGCCCTTCAGAAAAATTGGGGGCTCCGATGGGGCGGATCATGAATTCTTGAAAGTTAAAAGAGTTATCTGCATGAGCACCACCATTTAAAATGTTCATCATAGGAACTGGCATTTCTGGCTTAGCTTCTGTTGCAATGTATTCAAATAGAGGAACTTTTCGAGTCATAGCAGCAGCTCTTGCAACGGCAAGAGAAATTCCTAGGATAGCGTTCGCTCCGAAATTTTCTTTGTTTTCGGTTCCATCTCCTTCAATCATTGCTTGATCAATTCCTGTTTGATCAAAGATATTCCGTCCTTTTAATAGATTTGCTAAGGGGTCATTGACATTAACGACAGCTTTAAGAACTCCTTTTCCTCCATATCGCTTTGGATCGTTATCACGAAGCTCAACAGCTTCATGTTCACCAGTCGATGCACCTGAGGGAACAGAAGCTCTTCCGGTAATGCCCTCATCAGTTGTTACTTCAACTTGAATCGTTGGATTTCCTCGAGAATCGAGGATTTCACGCCCATGAATTTTTGCGATTTTAGCCATAAATTAACGTTAACAAAGAGAGAATTTTATTCCCATTCTTTTGGAGGAGTATCTTCGAGAAGTGTTGTATAAGAGGCGTAACGGAAGGGATGGATCGTCTTTTCTTCTATGGCTTTTATGATAGCGCAGTCTGGCTCATGCATGTGTGTGCAATTCGGAAATTTACAATCTGGTGCAAGGGCAAGAAAATCAGGAAAAATCTCTAGAATCGAAGAAGGATCATTTTCCCAAAGACCAAAACTTTTAATCCCAGGTGTATCGATGCAAAAGCCATCATTTTTAATAGGAATCAGTTCTGCAGCAGTTGTCGTATGAGAGCCTTTATTTGTTTTCAAGGCAATAGGGCCAATGGGAAGCTGACTTCCTAAAACAGCATTGATTAAAGAAGATTTTCCTCCACCCGACTGTCCAGAGAAAACCGATGTTTTGTTTTCCATCAGTTTTTTTAATTGGTCGAGGTTTTCACCTGTAGAAACGCTAAGAGGGATAATAGAAATATCAAGGGGGTTGTAGATGCCTAAGAACTCTTCAAAGGAACTTTTTTCTGCCGAGACTTCTTCTTCTGAAATTGTTTCTGGGGGGGCATTCAGAAGATCAATTTTATTGATCAGAACAATCGGCTCCATATTTCCTTTTTTTGCAGACAGGATATAACGATCAACGAGAAGAGGTTTGAACTTTGGAGAGACAACAGACATAACGATGAAAACTTGATCGATGTTGGAAGCGATAAGTTGCTGTTTTCTCATTGATAGGTTTTCTGCACGGATTAAAAAAGAGGTTCGTTTTTCAATATGTGCAATGGTTCCTGAGTCTTCACTTTTCTTTTCAAAGTGGACCCAATCTCCAACCGTTATCAAGTTTTTATGTTTCGTTTTTTCTTTTTTTAAGGAACCTCTCAGTGTGCAGAGATAAGTTTCATGACCACTTGAAACAGTGATCATGTCAGGAGAGATAGTCAAAACATGGCCTCGAAGATAGTTAGCTCCAAGTGGAGGTTCTCCGTTTTTTAAGTGTTGTTTTTTTTGATCTCGATCACTTTTTTTATATTTTGATCGATCTTTAGCACGTGTTTCCCTTCGCTCTTTTCGGTTTTCTCGCTTACCCTTAGAATGGAACTGTTCTTCGTAATCTAAATAGTCGTCTATCTTGGCCACAGTGCCTCTTGGAATTTATTCATGAGAATGCCACCTGCAACACCAACATTCAAGGATTCCGTTTCATGGGCAATAGGAATCGAGATGAGTTTGCCTAAAGTTTTAAGTTTTTCTGAAGGGCCATTTGCTTCGCTTCCAAGAATTAAAATAAAGGGAGAGCTCATGGGAAATGTTGAAGAGCCTTTTCCATCAGCAACATAAGGGGTGAGTCTGTTTTCCTTGATAAGAAGGGTTAGATCTTTTTCTGTCCCGATTTGAATGGGAAGATGAAAAGTTGCACCTTTTGCTGCTCGAAGTGCTTTATTCATATAGGGATCTGCAGAATTCTTCGTGAAAAAAACCCCATCAAAACCAAAAGCCAGGGTCGATCGAATCAGAGTTCCCACATTGCCGGGATCATTGACTCCATCTAATGCTAAGAGATGCTTTTTTCCCTTTAAGTTTGAGGGAGAAGGAAGAGGCACTTCAGCAAGGTAAGGCTCAGAAGATTTCGTTCCACTGATTTTTTCAATGATTTCATTAGAGACAAAGAGTATTTGTTTTGGCTCAAGATGAGTAGGGATGGTTACATTCTTTGTTATTAGTAGAGTTTTTATTGGGCCCCGATATTCAAAAATCATCTTCTTTCCTTCCAAAAGAAGTGACTCTTTTTTAAGGCGGTACCACCTCTCTTTTCTGAGTTTGACAAGGTGCTTGACAATGAGGTGTTGTAAACTCTTAATTTCTTTTGTATATATCGCCATAGAGGGAAGTATATCATGAAGCGGGGGAAAAAAGAAAAGAATCATAGAGTGCGAGGGTCGCTAGCTTCTCGCATCTTATTGATTGCCTTGGTTTTCCTTGTTGTTCCTCTTTTAGCTTTAGTGGGACTCTTATATATTGAAGACTCACGTATTAAGAGTGATAACAATTATTTCACCCTTAAAGTCTTAATGGATCAGAAAGAAGACTTCATGAATGGGGTTATTAAACATGAGCTCAATTTTATAGCCGGGATTTCTTATCTTCTCCCAAAGATTTCCGATCCTTCCTTTGCTTTTAAGGAACTTGCAAGACGCGAAGAAGTCTCAGCCCTTTTTCATCTTGAAAAAGCTCAGAATGGCCATTTTTATTCCGACATGGCATCGAGTAAGGATTATTTACGAAGAGATTACTCTGGATTAGTTGCACAGGCTAAAAAAGGAACCGTTTTTGTTTTTGATCCCAGTATTGATGTTTTTTATTTAATTCGAATGGAAAAAAATGGAAAAGGAGCTTGGGTCATTGTTTTTACATTGCTTCATGTTCTGCATAACTTTTCTATTGAAAATGAAGTGATTCGCCCGGTTTCCACATCATTAGTTGCAAAAAATGGAAAAATTCTTTCATCAACCGATCTCCAATTTAAAGGGATGTGCTTATCTCTTCCTATCAAAGGAGAATATCAATACAAAGGGATTAAATATATCACTGTAGTTCGCGATATTCCCCAAACAAACTTTTCTCTTATGATTGCTGCTCCGAAGGAGATTAACTTTGTCGATGTTCCCTATTTCATTTTGAAAGTAATTGTAGCTTTGTCCTTTATTGTTGTGATTGGAGGAGGAGGAGTAATGTTGTTAACAAAAAAACTCTCTCGTCCTTTGAAGAACTTAATCAGAGCAATGGAAGGAGTAGGAAGAGGAGATCTTTCACCTCGCTTTGAACCACAAAAAATGGGTTTTGAAATCAATATAATTGGGGAAATTTTTAATGAAACAGTGGATTCACTGAACGCAAACATGGAGGCGGTTCAAAAGGAGCAAGTGGAACGGGAAACCTATGAAAAAGAACTCTGTATTGGAAAGGAAGTTCAGCAGTCGATTCTCCCTAAAAAGGTTCCAGAATTTCCTGGATTAGAAATGGCAGCGCGTTTCATTGCAGCTAAAGAAGTCGGAGGGGATTTTTATGATTTTTTAGTGAAAGATCGACTCATGCTTTCGATTGCAGACACTTCCGGGAAGGGGATTTCTGCTTGTCTCTATTCGCTGAGTGTTCGGAGTATGCTTCGTAGTTATGGAGAAATTCATCAAGAGCTTGATTTGATTCTAAAAGAGACAAACAATCTTTTTTGTCAGGATACCGGAGATGCAGGAGTGTTTGTCACAGCTTTTGTTGGATTTTTTGATCCTAAGACAAAAATCTTCCATTATTCAAACTGTGGACACTTCCCAGCTCTTCATCTTAAAAATGATGGAACGGTTGAAAGATTAACAACAAAAGGAATGGCCCTTGGAGTTCTTCCCTTTGATGAAGTAATCACAGGTCAAACAGCGCTCGAATTGGGAGATCAATTGATCCTTTTTACAGATGGAATTGTTGAAGCTCATAACAAGGGAATGGAACTCTTTGGAGAAGGGCGTCTTATTGCTACGCTTCAAGAGAAAAAAGGGTGGGAATCCCAAAAGATTGTGGATCAAATTATTGAAGAGGTGGTCCTTTTTGCTGAAGGAACACCTCAATTTGATGACTTATCTCTCGTTGTTGTTAAAGTGCTCTGAAGATGTTGTTTTTGAGATTAGATCAAAGCTTTTTATTGATCACATTGAAGAAAAGATTGAAAGCACTATAGAATCATTTCATGATTGTATCATGAAATTTTTCTCTAAACTGTTTTTCTTTTTTTGTTTGCCCGGGATTATCTCCCAATTTCCTCTTCATAGCGAACCCATCAAGGAATTTACACAACATCCTACTGAAAATTATTCCCATTTTTCTCCATGGGATCTTCTAAACTATGAAACGTTATCGTTCGATCGTATTCTTGATTTTGTTGAGATGATTGAAAATACCGACAACTTAGAAGAGATTTTTACAGAGCAGCAGATAGAAGAAACTGAAGAGTTTTTGGTTTTTCTCATGAGAAACAGTATCTATGACTGAGATATCTATGCAAAGGAGCAACTTGAAGAAGATATTGCCTGGATGAAAAGAGAGCCCAATAACAGTTCGCTTGCTTATGAGCACGAGGAGGAAGACTTAGGCTATTTCATGAACACTTTCAATGGATATCGAGATATCCACATAGTGCCAACAATCTTGAATACTGAAAAACCTCAAGTCGTTTTATGCAAAGGAAAACTGAAAAAATTTTCCAATAATTTTAAAAAAGCTGTTAGGAAGCATAAAAAAAAGATCATCATAGCAGCAGTTGTTGTTGTCGTTGCAACGGTTGTGATTGTTGCTACTGCAGGGGCTGTTACCACAGAAGTCGTCGTTGCAAGTGGCGCTGCGATTAAAGCTGCTAGTGACTCTATTGGCAAAAGTCATGAAAAACCTCGCAATCCTGTTAATAAACCTGGCGAAGTCTGGGAACAAAATGGCAATCAACAAATAAATTTTCAGAATAGCCCAAGCCAGAATGTACCACCAACAGATTCTCATTACCCTCAGATTGAAGAAACACTCAAGATCAGTCTCTCAGTTAGAGAAATCATTCAGCAAAAAACTTATGAGATTAAAGAAGATCTTTCTGAAAGTATTCCAGATGGAGATTTTTCCCCCACGCAAGACGAACCCTCACTTTTGACAGCAGCAGTGGACAAAGCAAGAGAGACCGGGTCTCATATTGCTCATGAAGTTTATTCTGCAGTTACAGATCAATTAAGTATCTGTCTCTTATACACATC